>JAEWGK010000279.1 GCA_023388385.1 Actinomycetes bacterium
GACCCGACGCAGGATGGTGCCCCGGCGCAGCCAGCCGCCCCCGAGGCCCCGGCGCCCGGCCAGCCGACTCCGGTCACGCCCGCGCCGGCGTAGCCCCGTGCAGGCCGGATAACCCTTTCGGAAACCCCGCCGGGCCAGTCCCCGGGAACCCTCGTCAGTCCTCGTCGGAGCCGCGTCCCGCGGCGTCGCCGAGGGCTTTTTCGACGCGCTCGCGGGCGCCGGCCAGGTGCTCCTCGCACCGGCGGGCCAGCGCCTCGCCTCGCTCCCACAGGGCCAGCGATTCGTCGAGGCTCATCTGGCCGAGCTCGAGGAGCTTCACCGTCTCCACCAGCTCGTCGCGCGCCTGCTCGTAGCCCAGCTGCTCGACCGGGACCCGCTCCTGCGCGGAGCCCTCGCCGGATCCGTAGACGTTCGTGGTCATGTCGTCGTCCTTTCGTCGTGTCGTCGGTCCCGCGTCAGTCCGCGCGGCGCACGCCCATGGTCGCCGCCGTGATGGCGCCGTCCGCCACGCGGATGCGCAGCTGCGACCCCGGCGGGGTCTGCTCGATGGTGGTCACCACCTGATCCCCCGAGTGATCCCGCGGCTGGACCTGGACCACGGCGTAGCCGCGGGCCAGCGTCGCCGCGGGGCCGAGCGCGGAGACCTTTCCGCGCAGCGCACCCACGGCCGTGTCCTCCGCGTCCAGCCGCCGCCGGATGGCCTGGCGGAGCACCAGCGTCGCGCGCTCCAGCTCCTCGGAGCGGGCGCGGACCGGCCCCATCGGATCGGCCAGGGCCGGGCGACTGCGCAGCGCCGCCAGCGTCCCCGCCTCCCGATCGACCCAGCGCCGCAGCGCCGCGGCGGCCCGGTCCCGCATCTCGGCGACGCGCCGGGACTCCTCCGCGGCGTCCGGCACGATGCGCTTGGCCGCGTCAGTCGGCGTGGCCGCGCGCACGTCGGCGACGAGGTCCAGCAGCGGCTGGTCCGGCTCGTGACCGATCGCGGAGACCACGGGGGTGCGCGCCTTCGCGACCGAGCGCAGCAGCATCTCCTCCGAGAACGGCAGCAGGTCCTCGACCGAGCCGCCACCGCGGGCGATGATGATGACGTCGACGGCCGGGTCTGCGTCGAGGGACTCCAGGGCGGAGATGACCTCCGGCACCGTGCGCGGCCCCTGCACGGCGGTGTTGCGCACGTCGAAGTCGACGCCCGGCCACCGCATCCGCGCCACCGACAGCACGTCGCGCTCCGCCGCGGACGCCCGGCCCGTGATGAGCCCGATGCGGCGCGGCAGGAACGGCGGCGTGCGCTTCAGCCGCGGATCGAACAGCCCCTCCGCGGACAGTGCCGTGCGGATCCGCTCGATGCGGGCGAGCAGCTCGCCGACGCCGATGGGCCGCCACTCGGCGGCGCGGAGCGAGAAGCTGCCGCGGCCGGAGTAGAAGTCGGGCTTGCCGTAGACGACGACGCGGTCGCCGGTCTGGAGCGGATTCCGCTTCAGCGCCGCGGTGGTGCAGGTCACCTGCACTGAGTTCTCCACCTCCGGGTCGCGGAGGACGACGTAGGCCATCGACCAGTTCGGCTTGGCGCTGACCTGCGCGACCTGTCCCTCGACCCAGATCCCGCCCAGGCGGTCGATCCAGCCCTTGACCAGGGCATTGAATTCCCGGACGGGGACCGGGGACTCCGGTGACGTCGACAGCGCCATCAGGCGGCGCCGTCCGCGGCGTTGGCAAGAAGAGTGAGGAACGCCGGGCGCGCCGCGCCCGCGGCCTCGTGCTCCGCCAGCGCGGCGGCTTCGGTCGAGGACAGCGTGCCCAGCAGATCCTCAAGGTCATCGGCGTCGAGCCCGTCGTAGCCGACGCGCCGGGCGACGTCCGCCGGGGTCTCAGCCGGGGCTTCGGTCGCGGCGGCCTCCGCCACGTCGTCATCGAACGTCGCCCACTCGGCGGTGTCCGGCGCCGGCGGCGCCGAGAACTCCTCGAGCGCGACGTCGCCCTTCGCCATCACCTCGCTGAGCGACTGCTGCAGGCGCACCGCGCCGGTCATGGCGCGGCCGGCGGCGCGCTCCGCGGCGCGTTCGCCGCCCCGCCGGAGCTCCCCGGGGACGGCGAGGAGGCGGGACGGAATGCGCCCGATGCGGTAGGGCAGCCGGAACGTCTCTTCCGCCGCGGTGACGGCGAGCCCCGCGGCCAGGCGCAGGGGTGCGGGAGCGGGCATGACGGACCTCCTGTGTGATGGATGCTGTGCTTGGCGACGATTGTAGGGCGTGCCCCGACACACGGTCCTGGAGGCGGCGCGACCGTCCACCGTCCCCGGGTGGGGAGATGGACGGCCGCTCGAGGGCGGTGCGTCAGCGGCGGTGGCCGCCGCGGTAGTCGCCGTCAGGTCGGCGGGGCGGATTCGGCCGCCGGCCCCTGGCGGGGCGTCCGGAGCCGTGGCCGTCGCGGGGATCGCGCCGCCCGCCCTGCGCCCGGTTCATGCGGGGATCCCGCGCATCGTGCGGATCTCGGGGATCGCGGTGGATGCGGGGCTCGCCCCTCCGGGTGCGGGGATCGCGGGGATCCTGCGGCGGGCGCGGTCCGCGGGGATCGCGCGGCTGCCCGGCTGCGGGACGGGCGCGGCGGACCGGGCGGGCCGCGTCCCGACGCGGGTCGGGACGGTCCTCCCGGCGTGGTTCAGCGCCGCGGGCACCGGGTGCGGGACGGGGCCGGCCTCGGTCCTGCCC
>JAEWGK010000280.1 GCA_023388385.1 Actinomycetes bacterium
TCGCACCAGGGGCGGGCCCGATGCTGCGCGACCTCTACCCGGACATCCCGCCGGCCGACTCCGTGCCGTCGTGCGCCGCCGGCGGCGTACTCGGCGCGATGGCCGGGCTGGTCGGCTCGATGATGGCGGTCGAGGCCGTCAAGGTCCTCACCGGCTGCGGCGAGCCCGCCGTCGGCAGGCTGCTCATGCTCGACGCCATCACCATGCGCCTGCGCGAGCTTTCCTTCGGCCCCGACCCCGACCGCCCCGCCGTCACGTCCCTGGACGATGCCGCCGCGGCGTTCGGCGACCGATGCCGCCTCGACGCCGCGGGGGCCGCCGACCGGTCCGCCGCGGCCGAGGTCTCCCCCGGTGTCCTCGCCGCCGAGCTCGCCGGGGAGACCCCGCCGCTCGTCGTCGACGTGAGGGAGGCCGACGAACACGCCGCCGGTCACATCACCGGCGACGTCCACGTGCCACTGGACCGCATCCTCGCTGATGGCCGCACCGCCGTCGACGCGGCCGCGGGCGGCCCCGCCGACGCCGACGGCCGCGGCGTCGTGGTCTACTGCCGCTCCGGCATCCGCTCCGCCCGCGCCGCCGCGGCCCTCGCCGCAGCCGACGCCCCGGGCGGGCCGCTCGGCGTCCGCAGCCTCACCGGAGGCCACCTGGCCTGGTCCGCGGGCCCCGGGGCAGTGGCGTCGTCACGCACGACCCCGTGATCGCGGTCGGCGGACCACCTTGCGCGAGCCGCGCGCCCACGTACCGTCGGTGGGGTGCGCCGCCGGGCGAACCCCGCGCGGCCGAATGGACGACGACATGGAAGGGACCACATGACGACGGTCGGATTCATCGGCGCCGGCAACATGGGCGGGGCCATCATCGCGGGTCTGCTGCGCGGCGGGGAGGTGACCGGGGACGACATCCTGGCCTCGGGACGGAACCGGGCGAAGCTGGAGGCGCGCTGCGCCGAGCTCGGCTGCACCCCCGCGGAGTCGAACGGGGATCTGGCCCGGCGCAGCGGCATCGTCTTCCTGTGCGCGAAGCCGGCGCAGATACCGGGAATCGTCGAGGAGCTGGACGAGGCGCTGGCGGACACGACGGTCGTCTCCGTCGCCGCCGGGCTGCCCGTCGCGGAGCTGGCGGCGATGCTGCCGGACTCCGCCCGCGCGATGGCGTTCCTGCCGAACACGCCGGTGGCCGTCGGCCACGGCATCTTCCCCGTCGAGGCGGGCCACACCGTGACGGGCACCCATCTCGAGGAGCTCACGCGGCTGCTCGAGTCCTGCGGCCGCGTCATCTGGCTGGAGGAGGGCGACTCCGGGATGCTGCCGGTCATCTCCGGCTGCGGCGCGGGCCTGGTGCCGGTGCTCATGGAGGCCTTCGCCGACGCCGCCGTCAAGCACGGCGTGCGGCGGGAGGACGCCTACGACGTCGTCGCCCGCACCTTCCGCGGCAGCGCCGAGCTCATGCTGCAGACGGGGAAGGCCCCCGCGCAGCTGAAGGACGAGGTCTGCTCCCCCGGCGGCACCACGATCCGCGGCGTCACGGGGCTCGACGAAAACGGCGTCCGCGGCGGAATCATCCGCTCGTTGGACGCCATCATCGGGGACTAGGGGCCGGGGCCCGGCCGCCCGGCGCGGTCAGCCGTCCGCGCGGTGCCCGCCCGGGCGATTCCCGGAGCCGTCGGCGGAGTCCGTCCCGGTCCCGGCACCGGCCTCCGCCGCGAGATCCTCCAGATGGTGGTGCTCCCTCTCGATGCCGACGAGCTCGTCGGCGGCGCGCTCGGCCCGCCACTTGCCGATGACGCCCAGAATGCCCGGGATGATGGACATGAACACGATGGCCAGGAAGATGGCCTCGATGTTCTGGCGCACGAAGTCGACGCCGCCGAGTGCGGCGCCCAGCGCCGTCACGCCGGTGCCCCACAGCACGCCACCGAGGACGTTGAACGGGATGAAGGTGCGGTAGCGCATGCCCGCCATGCCCGCGACCAGCGGCGCGTAGGTGCGCACGATGGGCACGAAGCGGCACAGCACGATGGTCACCGGGCCGTGGCGGTCGAAAAAGTCCTCCGTGCGGCGGATGTGGTCCTGCTTGAAGAACCGTCCGTCCGGCCGCGACCGCAATCGCGGGTGAAAGCGGTTGCCGATCCAGTAGCCGACCTGGTCGCCGAGGATGGCGGCGATCGGCGCGACGACGAGCACCTGCCACAGCGGCGCGAAGCCGTCGGGCTGGTTGGCCAGCAGACCGGCGGTGAACAGCAGGGAGTCACCCGGAAGGAGCGGGAACAGCAGTCCGGACTCGATGAACACGATGAGCGCCATCAGCGGCAGGATCGCGTCGCCGAACGGACCGCCACCCGACAGGAGGTGCAGCGGGTCCATCCACTGTGGACCGAGCGCCATGACCTCCGCAGCCGGGGTCGCGGTTGCGGTGATGAGCATGCGCGCAATCTACGCCCGCACGGGCACCGGGCGGTAGCGACGCGCGGGCGCGGGATCCGGACCGGCTACCCTGTGACGCGACCATGAGTGATCAGAACACGCACCCCGACGACGCCCGCGGCACCCGGAACGCCGGCGGCGG
>JAEWGK010000011.1 GCA_023388385.1 Actinomycetes bacterium
GTCACGGACGGGGCCGCCGGCGCGGCCACTGGTGCGGCCGCTGGCGGTTCCGGCTCCGGCTCCCGCGATTCGGGCGCCGGGTCCGGCGGGGATATCCTTGTGGGGTTCCGCTCCGTCGCCGGCCTCCTGCCCGGGGGCCAGTGAGCGGGCCACGCCATGCGCGCCGCCGAGCCGACCATAAGGAGCATCCCGTGCCCGCCGCCAGCCCCCACGCCGCCCCGACCATCGGGTTCGACATCGGCGGCACCAACCTCCGGGGCGCCGTCGTCGCCCCCGGCGGGCGCATCCTGCGCACCGCGAAGCGCCGCACCCCCACCACGGAGGAGGGGATGGAGTCCGGCATCGCCGACATCGTCGAGGAGCTGCGCGGCCATTACCCCGAGGCCGCCTCCGTCGGCCTCGCGATCGCGGGATTCCTGGACCCGGGCTGCCGCATCGTCCGCTTCGCGCCGCACCTGCCGTGGCGGGACGCGGACGTCGCAACGCGGCTGGAGGACCGGCTGGGGCTGCCCGTCGTCCTCGAGCACGACGCGAACTCCGCCGCCTGGGGCGAGTACCGCCACGGCGCGGCGCGCGACGCGGGCACGTGGGTGCTGTTCGCCATCGGCACCGGCATCGGCGGCGCGATGATGCACGGCGGCCGCCTCTTCCGCGGCGCCCATGGCACGGCCCCCGAATTCGGCCACCTCACGGTCGTTCCCGGCGGGCGGCCCTGCCCGTGCGGCAAGCGCGGTTGCCTGGAGCGCTACTGCTCCGGCACGGCGCTGGTCACCACGGCCTCCGAGCTCGCACCCGACTACGTGGCCGCCTCACCGTTGGCGCGCCGCCTCGTGCGCGCGGGCGTCAGCGGCCCGACGGTCACCGGATCCGATGTCATGGAGGCCGCCTCGGCCGGCGACCCGCTGGGGCTCGCCGCGGTGGATGACTTCGCCGCGTGGCTCGGCCGCGGCCTCGCGCTCGTCGCCGACGTCTTCGACCCGGAGCTCATCGTCATCGGCGGCGGCGTCGCGGGGGCCTCGGCCCAGTACCTGGACCGCGCGAAGGCCGTCTTCGCGGAGTCCATCACCGGCACCGGCCACCGCCCGCTGGCGCGCATCGCACCCGCGCAGCTCGGCGCCGACGCGGGCGTCATCGGCGCCGCGGACCTCGCGGCGCAGGGGCCGGCGCTGGTCCGCTGAGGCGGGTGCGGGGCGGCGGCGTCGGCGCGGTCACGCGAAAATCAAGTGGCAGGACTTGATGGTGATCGTGCGCGACGACGTCATTCGTCCTCGTCTCGTTCCTCCGGGCAGTCGAGGAAGATGCGGTCGCCGTTGTTGGAGAACCCGGCCTTCAGCCCGGCGGCCGTGATGCCGCGCCACTCGGCGTCCGTGAGCACGCCGACGCGCAGCTCCCCCTCGAGGGTCTGTTCGCACTGAGCCGTGATGCGCCACGCCTCCGGCGGCGTGGCCAAGCGAGGCTGCGGCGGCGGGGGCGTCAGATAGCGGTAGCCGAGATCGATCGGCGTCAGGTGGACGCCCTCGTGGATCTCCCCGGCGGCCTCCGCCAACGTGAGCCCCAGGACGTCGGCGGCGTCGTGCTCGCCGACGGAGTGATCGGCGGCGCAGCCGGACAGCGTGCCGGCGGCGAAGAGCGCCGTGACGGCGCCAGCTGCGGTCATCGGACGGCGCGGGCGGCGCGGGCGGCGGGGCATGGCTCTCCTCGAGGCTGTGCGGGACGGGGTGGTGTCCGGGGGACAGGCGAATCGTAATACGGGCGACGGTGATGCTGGGGCAACCCCCGGACGGCGCGTGGCCAGCGGGGACCGGTCGCCGCTGCGCTATAGTCACCCCGTGCGCAATCGATGGTATTGGTTCTTCAAGTACATCCTGATCGGCCCCTTCCTGTGGGTGTGGAACCGCCCGTTTTACGACGGCGGCGAGAAGATCCCCGAGCAGGGCTCGGCCATCCTCGCGTCGAACCACCTGGCCGTCATGGACTCCTTCTACTTCCCGCTTGTCTGCGAGCGACAGCTGACCTTTCTGGCCAAGCAGGAGTACTTCACGACGCCGGGCTTCGTCGGCGGCATCCAGAGGTTCTTCTTCTCCTCCGTCGGCCAGGTGCCCATCGACCGCACCTCCAGCGACGCCGCCCGCGACGCGCTGCGCGCCGCCGTCAAGGTCCTGGGCCGCGGTGACCTGCTGGGCATGTATCCCGAGGGCACCCGCTCCCCGGACGGCCGCCTCTACCGCGGCAAGACCGGCTTGGCCCGCGTCGCCCTCGAGACGGGCGACAAGGTCTATCCGGTGGCGATGATTCGCACGAACGTCGCCAACCCCATCGGCACCTGGATCCCGCGGCCCGCCAAGCTCGGCGTCCGCGTCGGCGACCCCATCGACCCGGCGGACTACCGCGACCGCGGCGACGACTACGCCGCCGCCCGGGCGCTCACCGACGACATCATGGACGCGCTGCAGGAGCTGTCCGGCCAGGACTACGTCGAGGCCTACGCCACCGACGTCAAGAGCGCACTGACCGCCGGCGAGGGCTACCCCGAGGGCACCGAGCCCGGCGGCCGCCTGGAGCGGCTGGCCACCCGCGCCTCCCGCGAGCAGGTCGACGCCCTGGTCAGGGGCGGCCGCCTGCGCCGCCTTGCCCGCCGCCTGACGGGCCGTGGCTGACCTGCGCGGGGCACGCGGGTAACCTGGGCCAACGTGCGGTACTTCTACGACACCGAGTTCATCGAGGACGGTCGGACGATCGACCTCGTGTCCATCGGCGTGGTCGCGGAGGACGGCCGCGAGTTCTACGCCGTCTCCACGGAGTTCGACGCCGCCAAGGCCGGCCCCTGGGTGCGTGCCAACGTGCTGAACCAGCTGCCCAGCCCCGCCTCCGACGCATGGATGAGCCGCTGCGAGATCCGCGAGCGGCTCTCCGCGTTCCTCATGCCGTCCGGCGGGGGCACCCCTGAGCTGTGGGCCTGGATCGGCGCCTACGACCACATCGCCCTGGTGCAGCTGTGGGGCGACATGACCCGCCTGCCGCAGCGCATGCCGCGGTTCACCCGCGAGCTCAAGCAGCACTGGGAGGCCGCCGGCCGGCCCCGGCTGCCCAAGCCCGGCCCCGGCCAGCACGACGCGTTGGTCGACGCGCGACACAACCTCGCCCGCTTCCGCGCCATCGAGGAGGCGCGGGGGAGGTAGACGCGGCGTCGCCACGCGCCCGCTTCGGCCCCCGGCGGGGCCGCCCCGTATGATGTCCTGCGTGAGTTGGACCATTGACGTACCCGTAGACGACCTGCCCGACCTGCCGCCGCTACCGCCGGCCATCCGCGAGCGCCTCGACGATGCGCTCGCCCGCCCGGCGCTGCAGCAGCCGTCGTGGGACCCGGAGGCCGCCGCGGAGGTGCGCAAGGTCCTCGAGTCCGTCCCGCCGATCGTCGTCGCGCCCGAGATCCGGAAGCTCCAGGCGGAGCTCGCCGAGGTCGCCAACGGCCGTGCCTTCCTGCTGCAGGGCGGCGACTGCGCCGAGACCTTCGAGTCCAACACCGAGCCGCACATCCGGGCGAACGTGAAGACGCTGCTGCAGATGGCGGTCGTCCTCACCTACGGTGCCTCCACGCCGGTCGTGAAGATGGCCCGCATCGCCGGCCAGTACGCCAAGCCGCGCTCCAAGGACATCGACGGCGACGGCCTGCTGTCCTACCGCGGCGACATGGTCAACGGCGTCGGCGCCACCGAGGCCGCGCGCGTCCACGACCCGGCCCGCATGATCCGCGCCTACGCCAACTCGTCCGCCGCGATGAACCTGGTCCGCGCGCTCACCGGCTCCGGCACCGCCGACCTGCACCGCCTGCACGAGTGGAACCGCGAGTTCGTCCAGAACTCCCCGGCCGGCGCCCGGTACGAGGACCTGGCCCGCGAGATCGACCACGCCCTGTCCTTCATGGCGGCGTGCGGAGTCTCCGACACCAACCTGCAGACGGCGCAGATCTACTGCTCCCACGAGGCCCTGGTCGTCGACTACGAGCGCGCCATGCTGCGGCTGGCCGAGGACCACGACGGCGCGGTCAACCTGTACAACCTCTCCGCCCACCAGCTGTGGGTCGGTGAGCGCACCCGAGGCATCGACGGGTTCCACATCGCGCTGGCGGCGCTCATCGGCAACCCGGTCGGCCTGAAGATCGGCCCGACGACGACGCCGGAGGAGGCCGTCGCCTACGTCGAGAAGCTCGACCCGCTGAACCAGCCGGGCCGCCTGACGCTGGTGTCCCGCATGGGCAACGACAAGGTCCGCTCCGTGCTGCCGCCGATCGTCGAGGCCGTCGAGGCCACCGGGCACAAGGTCATCTGGCAGTGCGACCCGATGCACGGCAACACCTACTCCGCGTCGAACGGCTACAAGACCCGCCACTTCGACCGCATCGTCGACGAGGTCCAGGGATTCTTCGAGGTCCACCGCGCCATCGGCTCGCACCCGGGAGGCATGCACATCGAGCTGACCGGCGAGGACGTCACCGAGTGCCTCGGTGGCGCGCAGGACATCCTCGACGTCGACCTGCCCGGCCGCTACGCCTCCGCCTGCGACCCGCGCCTGAACACCCAGCAGTCGCTGGAGCTGGCGTTCCTGGTCGCGGAGATGCTGCGCAACTAGGTCGGCGGCACCCGGCGCGTCAGATCGCGGACACCGTGACCTTGTCGCCCTTCTTCGCCGTCGCACCCGGGCGCGGGGACTGGGTGATGACCCGGTCGCCGTCGTTGGCGCCCGGGCGCGTCCGCAGCGACATTCCGGCGGCCTCGGCCTGCGAACGCGCCTCGCCGACGGTCCTGCCGATGAGCATCGGCACCTCCACCGTCCTGGAGACGTAGAGGACGACGCCGGGCGAGTCCGGGTTGGCGACGTCCCCGGCCCTCGGGTTCGTCCGCTCGACCTGGCCGGCCGGGCGCGAGGAGTCGCCCGCGGTCTCAACGGAGCGGACCGCGAGGCCTGCGTCGCGGAGCGCCTTCTCGGCCTCGTCCTGCGTCATTCCGGAGACGTCGGGGACTTCGATGCCGTTGTTGACCTCGAGGGTGACGCTCGAACCGGTGTCGACCTCGGTGCCGGAGCCCGGTTCGATGGCGATGACCTCGTCGGCGTCGCGCGAACCGTCGAAGCTCTCGCGCACGTTCCCGACCTTCAGGCCGGCGTTCTCGAGGACCTTCTCCGCGTCCTTGCGCTTCAGCCCGACGACGTCCGGGATGGTGACCGGCGCCGGCCCCTTGGACAGGTGCACGGTGACGGGGGAACCGGTGGCGACCGCGGTGCCGGGGGCGGGATCGACGGAGGCGATGCCGCCCTCGGCGACGTCGGAGGAGTACACGGCGTCGCCGTCCCGCGCGGTGAGCGTGCGCTCCTCGAGCAGGCGGCGGTAGTCGCCCGGATCGTGGTTGCCCGGAATCCCGGGCACGGTCGGCTTGCCCAGCGACACCAGGAGCGTGACGACGTCACCCCGCACAACCTTGCTTCCCGCCCCCGGCTCGGAACCCGCCACGCGGTCCTCGGGGACGTCGTCGTGGTAGACCTCGTCGGTCGCGGTAGTGAAGCCCGCATCGCGGACGGTGGCCTCGGCTTGGGGGACGGACATGCCGGTCAGCTTCGGCACCTCACCGTACCTGCCGGAGCCCAGCCACCACGCGCCGAGCCCGATGCCGAGCGCCGCGACCAGCGCGACGATGAGCCAGATGGCGCAGCCGGTGCGGGTGCGCTCCCGGCCCCCGGCTTTGACGGGGCGCGCGGCATCGCGGCGGCCATGGCTGTCGTTCCCGCCGGGCCCGTCCGCGGGCGCGCCGCCCGGGCCACCGGGGGCGTAGCCGCCACCGGGGCCGAGCAGATCGTCGTAGCCGTCGTCGACGGGCGCGGGGACCGGTGCGTCGAAGCGGGTTTCGGAGCCGCCTGCCGGCCCGGCATGCGGCCCGAACGTGCCGGGCTCGGGGACGCGGCCGATGACCGCGGTGCCCTCGTCGTCGCCGTCGCCGGGAACGTTGGACCAGGCGCGGTCGCTCAGCGTGTCGTGGTCGTCGCCCGCCGAGCCGCCGCGTGAGCCGCCGGCCCCGAACAGGCCGCCGACGTCCGCCGCATCGTCCGCCTCGCGTGCCGCCTGCGCCGCTCGCGCCGCAGCGCGGTGAGCGGCGGAGTCGGCGGGTGCGGGGACGGTGAAGGCCGGCAGACCGAGGGCGTCGGAGGCCCCGTCGAGCGCCGCGAGGAATTCCCCGGCGTCGGCGAAGCGGTCCCCGGGCCCGTGCGCGCAGGCGCGGGCGACCAGGGCGTCGAACTCCGGCGGCACGCCGCCGATGGACTCCGACGGGTCGGGCACGTCGGACTCCAGGCGCGCCAGCGCGACGGCCATCGCGGTATCGCCGGCGAACGGGGTGCGGCCGGTGAGCAGCTCGTGGAGTAGCACGCCGGCGGAGTACACGTCGGACGCCGGCCCGGCCTCGAGGCCGCGGACCTGCTCGGGGGAGAGGTAGGCGGCTGTGCCGACCATGACCGAATCGGACGTGACCGAGGCCCCGGCGGCCGCGCGGACCAGCCCGAAGTCGGCGAGCTTGACCTGCCCGGCGTCGGAGATCAGGACGTTCTCCGGCTTGAGGTCACGGTGGACCAGGCCCCGGCCGTGGGCCAGCGCCAGCGCGCGCAGCACCGGACGCATCACCGCGGCGGCGGCGTGCGGGGGCATGGGGCCGCGTTCGCGCAGGAGCTCGCGCAGCGTGCCGCCGTCGACGAGTTCCATGATGAGGAACACGTGCCCGGCCGGGTCGACGCCCTGGTCGAACACGTTGACCAGGCAGGGGTCGGTCATGCCGGCGACGGAGCGGGCCTCGCGTTCGAAGCGGATGCGGAACGCCTCGTCGTCGTGGAAGCGCGGGTCCATCACCTTCGCCGCCACCAGGCGGCCCAGCCGCATGTCGACGGCCCTGTGAACCACCGACATGCCCCCGCGCGCGATGCGCGGTCCGATGCGGTAGCGGCCGTCGAGGACGTCGCCCTCTCGCAGTTCAGTCATCGCCTCATCGCTCCTTCTTATGGCAGCACCTAGTATGGCGAGCCGCTCCCGCCCGCGCCAACCGCCCGGGCCGCCGGCGCGGTAGCATCACGGGCCATGAGAAAGATCCCGGCCTGCACCGACGTCCTCGATCCCGCCGAGCCCGTCCTTCCCCTGCCGGACGTCGCCGAGCGCATCGGCGAGCCGGTCACCCGCGTCCACGCCCTGCTGCAGGACGGCAAGCTCGTCGCCGTCCGCCGCGATGGCGTCGCCCAGGTTCCGGAGCGGATGCTCGACCTGGAGGAGGGCACCGTCGCGCGCTTCGTCCCCGGTGTCCTGGCGTTGCTCCACGATGGCGGCCACTCCCCGGAGGAGATGCTCCAGTGGCTCTTCACCGAGGATGAGTCGCTGCCGGGCCGGCCCATCGACGCCCTGCACGGCCACCTGGCGCGCGAGGTGCGCCGCCGCGCCCAGGCGATGGCGCTGTAGCCGCCGAGGCCTTCGCGGCACGCGGTGCGTGACGACGCGCCCCAGCGCCGCGACCCGGGCGGTGGGCCCCGCTCAGCGCCCCAGCGCCGCCCTCGCCGCGCCGAGGGCTGCCAGCGGGGCGGCGACGGCGATGCGCCGCCGCACCGGCACCACGGCGCGGCCCCCGAACGGATCGCAGCCGCGGGCCTCGAGCTCCGCGAGGATGCCGGAGTACAGCACGTACGCCGTGCGGATCGCCTCCCGGGCGGGGGAGCGCAGCAGGGCGACACCCGGCTCCGCCGCACGGTACGAGGCGCGGTTGACCGCGATGAAGTGCCGCACCGCCGCGACGATGGCCGGCGTCGCGCGGCCCGCCGCGCGCGCGGCCGCCAGGTCGCCCGGGTCCACGCCGAAGCGCGCCCATTCATCCAGCGGCAGGTAGATGCGCCCGCGCCCGAGGTCCTCGGACACGTCTCGCAGGAAGTTCGTGATCTGGAACGCCCGGCCGAGCTCCGCCGCGCACGGTTCGGCCGCCCGGTACCCGGCGGTGCCCGGTGCGCCGCGGCCGAGGACCGGCAGCGTCAGCAGGCCGATGACCTCCGCGGAGCCCCGCATGTAGCGGTCCAGCTCCGCCCAGGTACGGTACTCCGCCCGGTGGACGGACGTGCCCGGCAGGTCCGAGAGCATGGACTCCACGAACTCGTCGAGAAGCCCCGCGTCCATGTCCCAGCGGCGCACGGCGTCGGCGGCGGCGACGACGGTCAGCCGCTCCTCCTCCGCCGGCACGTCGACGCCCTCCGGCGGCTCCGGCACCGGGAAGCCCGCGACCTCGCCCGGCCAGTCGATCGCCGCGCGCAGCACCCGGTCGAGGTACCGCACGCGCGCCTCCACGTCCGCGGGGTCGCGCAGGGGCCTGGCGACGCCCTCCTCCAGGTCCACGTAGTCGTCGATCATCCGCGCCCACGCGTACAGGCCGTGCACCGCCGCCGCCCGATCGCGGGGCAGCAGCCGGACGGCCAGGCCATAGGTCCTGCCGTGCTCCTCCGTGACCGCCGCGGCGAACGCCCGCGCTCGCGCGAGGTCGTCCGGTGTGGCGTTGCGCCGGCCCGCGGGGCCGGGGGCGGAGGGGTCAGCGGACACGGGCGGCCTCCGCGCCGGGCAGGTCGGCGTCGTCACGCACCGTGGCGTGCGACGGCGTGCAGTGGTCCACCGCGGAGTCGCGCCCGTCGCCGTGGTGGCCGCGCCAGACCAGGCGGCGGTCCCACTCGCCCATGACCATCCACCGCACCGCGAGGACCGCGCCGACGGTGACGACGATCATCCACGGCGGGTCGTAGAACCGCGTGTTGCCGCCGCCGGCGAACGACATGCACAGGATGAGCGTCGCGACGGCCGTCAGCTGCACGACCCACCGAGGCGGCCGGACGGCGCCCAGCGGAGTGAGGAGGCTGGCGTAGTACCACGGCAGCGTCACCGCGTTGAACACCACGGCGACGGCGTAGGCGGCGCACATGCCCGCCACCGCGCGGCGCGGCGACCGGCGGAACGCGAACCAGCACGCGACGAGGCCCACGACCATGAGGACCGAGGAGATGGTGCGCGTCACCTCGACGACGGCGTTGAATGTCACGTCGTCGTCGATCCAGGCCATGATTCCGGCGATGGCGCCCGCGACCATCGACGGCGCCGCCAGGGGGTTGATGACCTTCGTGTTGCCGCTGATCTCCGTGATCCAGCCCCACGAGGAGCCCGTGACCAGCGTGACCAGCGCCAGCGCGCCGACGAGCACGGCGGTCAGCGCCACGCCCAGGCCGACGATCGCGGGGGAGCGGCGCAGCAGGTCCTTCGCCCCGCCCATCGGACGGGTGCGGGTCAGGGCGATCCACACGACGAACGGCAGCGCGATGACCGCCGTCGCCTTCATCGACACCGATACGCCGAGGATCGCCGCTGCCGCGAACACGCCCGGCAGCGGCTTCAGCTCCAGCGCCGCGACGAGGGCGAGGGAGACCAGGCCGACCATGACCGCCTCGTTGTGCATGCCCGCCACCAGGTGCAACAGCACCAGCGGGTTGAGCACGCCCAGCCACTGCGCCAGCACCGGGTCGCCGCCGAGGCGCCCGGCGATGCGCGGCACCGACCACACGATGGCCAGAAATCCCAGCAGTGAGACGATTCGGAAGCAGACGACGCCGAGGGCGACGTTGTCGCCGACCAGCCGCGTGATCGCCTCGCTGAGACCCAGATGCAGCGGACCATACGGCGTCGTCGTGTTGCGCCAGTCGGCCGAGACCTCCAGCAGCATCGGGTTCGGGTTCACCGCCGCGCCCTCGCGGTACGGATCGAAGCCGTCGCGCATCATCGTGCCCTGCATCAGGTACGAGTACACGTCGCGGGAGAACATCGGCCCCGACAGGGCCAGCGGCACCAGCCACCAGGTCAGGGTGCGGTTCAGCTCGCCGAGGCGGGCGGTCGCCGCGCGGGGGCCCGCGCCGTTCGCACCGGCACCGCCCGCACCCGCTCGCCGCCAGATCTGCTCCCGGCCGGCGATGAGCCAGCCGGCGAGCAGCACCAGGATGCCGATCCAGGTGATCGTCTCGAACATGCCGAAGCCGTGGCCATATGTGATCCAGCCGAGCCCCAGCGCGTCGACGACGCCGCCGCGATAGCGCACCGCTCCGGCCCCGTAGGAGCCGAAGGTGATGAGCGCCGCGCCGATCATGCCCAGCCCGGCCGAACCGATGCGGGTGATGCCCACGTGCGGCTCTCCTTCCGTCCGTTTCCCAGTCCGCCTCATTGTCCCCGCACGCCGCCGCGCGACGGAAACCGGGAGGCCGCGAGCGCCCCCGACAGCATGACCGTCGGCACGCCGACGCCCGGAACCGTCGTCGAGCCGGCGGCGACGACGCCCTCCGGCAGCGCCGGCGAGAGGTTCCGCGGCCGGAACGGCCCGGTCTGCCGGAACAGGTGCGCCAGCCCGAACGGGCTGCCCGCCCCCATGCCGCGCCCCAACCACGTGCCGGGGTGGTCGATGCGCCCGACGCGCCACGAGCCGGGCAGACCGCCGAAGCCGCGGGCCTCCAGGATGCTCGCCAGCTCCGCGACGTAGCTGTCGGCCACCGCGTCCCAGCCGACGCCCGCCGAGATCAGGTTCGGCGCCGGGGCCAGCACGCTCACCGGCTCCCAGTCCGTGCCGTCCGCGCCGCGCGCGATGCGATCGGGGCAGGTCACCGCCGGGCGCGTCACCAGCAGCGACGGGTCCGACATGAGCCGGCCGCGGCGCGGAGAGCAAATCTCGTCGAACGTCCGATCCCACGCGTGCCCGAAGGAGATGACGTGGTGGCGCCGCGGCCACTGCGCCGCCACCTCCGCCGGCACCGCACCGTGGGCGACGACGGCCGACGGCGACCAGCGCCGCAGCGCCCGCGCCGCTCGGTCGACCGCCCCGCGCGGGCCGCGGCGATCCGGGACCCACGACTCCACGACGTGCCGGTCCACCGTGGCGACGACGCCGTCGCAGGCCACGCGGGTGCCGTCGTCACGCACGACCGCGCGCACGCGCCCACTCGGCGCGTCGATGCCCGCGATGCCGGCGCCGAGGACGATCTCCCCGCCGGCGGTGCGCACGCCCGCCGCGAGCAGCTCCGGCAGGGCGCCCGCCCCCGAGCCCACCGCGGACCCGACGGGGTAGTGCACGCCCAGGCCCGTGTCCATGTGCGCGATGCAGCCGTAGACCGCCCGCGCGTCGCGCGGGTGCATGCCCGCGTACAGCGCCTGGAAACTGAACAGCCGCGCCAGGTCGTCGTCCGGCACGTGCCTGGCGACGTTCCGCCCGAGCGAGCCGAACGCCCCCAGCCGGGCCAGCCGCGCCAGCGCGGCCGCACGGTCCCGGCCCGCCGCGACGTCGGCGATGCGGTCGTAGTCGGCGTCCATGAAGTACGGCAGCGCGTCGTCGTACAGCGCTTCCAGCCAGCCGCGCAGCCGGCGCACGCCGTCGGCGGTCGCCGCCGCGGCCTCCCGCGTCGCGCCGCCGTCCAGGGCGAACGCGCGGGCCGCGGCGTCGACCGCCGCTGGATCGGCGGGCACGTCCGTCGAC
>JAEWGK010000048.1 GCA_023388385.1 Actinomycetes bacterium
GACGCTCGCGCAGGTGCTGCGGTTGGGGCTGGACACGCACTGGTACGCCGCGCTCATCGACGGGGCCCCGGCGCCCGTCGGCATGAACCTTCGGCTGGGCCGCTCGGCTCGGACGGCGTCGGCCGCACAGCGCATCGCGCTCCAGGTCTTCGACGGGTGCTGCCAGCATCCCGGATGCGACCGGCCGCTCGACGAGTGCGACATCCACCACATCGTCGCGTGGTTGGCGGGCGGCCGGACGGACATCGAAAACCTCGTCCCGTTGTGCCGCACGCACCACGTGAACAACGACGACACCTGGTCGAACCCGCACAAGGGCCACATGACGCCACGGTCACCCGAAAACGGCCATCGTTCAGGCTGGTCAGGACCCATTCGACCGAGCCCACCGCCCGAACCGGGAGAAACCGGGCCGGTCGGGGAATTCCCCCACGGCCTCCCCGACCGGGCCCGGTGCGGCATCGAGTTCAATGATTCTCCGGCCGCCCGCTCCGCCGAGGGTTTTTCCCCTCCGCCCCCGGAACGTCCGCTCCCCCACCGGTGCGGCGCGACTTCCGGCCGCTCAACGCGGCCGACTCCTCCCCCGCCGACCCGACGGGAGCCTGTCCCCGAAAACGGGCTCCCATCGGCACGGATGTCGCCACCGCACCGGACGAATCATTCGGCTCCGCCTCCGGCGGGCCTTTCCCCGATGCCGCACCGTGAAGATACAACGGCACCGGAAACCCCGCCGGGTAACTTCAATTCACCTAATGGCTTCGGAAGCTCTGGCCCGCCGCCTTTCTGACGACTCCGCCATGCCCGGAAAATATCGCCGCCAAAATTGCAGGTCAGGGGGCGCGTCAACGGAAACCGCACCGATCGCTCGCCGCTCCGGGACAATTTGGCGTCGTTCACATAGCGGGTGCCCCCGCAGATCTCGCAAGCACCAGGAGCCCCATGCTCACCACGGAGGACTGCCCATGTCGCACGGTGGGCATGTCGGACTGTCGGTGACGCCGTGCGGCGGTGCGCACCGGCGCGCACCGCCCCCACCGCCGCGCACTGCCGCCTACGGGCGCGTCTGGCCGGTGCCGCGCAGCACCCACTTGCTGGACGTCAGTTCCGGCAGGCCCATCGGGCCGCGCGCGTGGAGCTTCTGCGTCGAGATGCCGATCTCCGCGCCGAACCCGAACTGCTCGCCGTCGGTGAACGCCGTCGACGCGTTGATGTTCACCGTGGACGCGTCGACTTCCGCCGCGAACCGCTCGCACACCGCCCAGTCCTGCGCCGCGACGGCCTCGGTGTGGCCCGACCCGTGCGCCGCTATGTGCTCGATGGCCTCGCCGACGCCATCGACGACCTTCGCCGCGATGTCCATGGACAGGTACTCGTCGTCCCAGTCCTCGTCGGTCGCGGCCACGACGCCGTCGAGCAGCTCCTCGGTCACGCCCGGCCCGAAGCCCAGGTTGTCGCGGTCGCCGTGGATGGTCACGCCGGCGTCGACGAGCGCCTGCAGGATGCGGCCGGTCGCCTCGCAGCCGAGGCCGCGGTCGAGCAGCACCGTCTCCGTCGCGTTGCACACCGACACGCGGCGGGTCTTGCCGTTGAGCAGGAGCGCGGTCGCCTCCTCCTCGTCCGCTGAGCCGTCGATGTAGATGTGGCAGTTGCCCGTGCCGGTCTCGATGGCGGGCACGGTCGCGCCCTCGACGACGGCGTTGATGAGGCCCGCTCCGCCGCGCGGGATGACCACGTCGACGAGCCCGCGGGCGGTGATGAGGTCCTGCACCGACTCGTGCGTCTCGCACGGCAGCAGCTGCACGAGGTCCTCGGGCGCGCCATGGTCGGCGAGCACGCGGCGCAGCACGCCGACGAGCGCCTCGTTGGACCGCACCGCGGACTTCGATCCGCGCAGCAGCGCGACGTTGCCCGACTTCAGCGCCAGGCCGAACGCGTCGACGGTGACGTTCGGACGGGCCTCGTACACCATGCCCATGACGCCCAGCGGCACGCGGACCTGCGACAGGCGGATACCGTTCGGCAGCGTCCGGCCGCGGAGCACCTCGCCGACCGGATCGGTGAGGCCCGCGACCTGGCGCAGGCCGCCCGCGATCCCCTCGATGCGCCCGGCATCGAGCCGCAGGCGGTCGATGAGCGACTCCGCGAAGCCGCGCTCGCGACCGGCCTCGATGTCCTTGTCGTTCGCCTCGACGATCTCGTCGGTCGCGGCGATGAGCGCGTCGGCGGCGGCGAGGAGGATCTCGTTCTTCCGCGCCGACGTCCACGTCGCGATCTCGGCGGTCACGGCCTTGGCGCGGCGAGCCTTCTCCAGGACCTCGGCGCGCTCTGCGGCGCGGGCCTCGGAGACCCCGGCGGACGCGGCGTCGGCGGCGGGAGCCTCCGTAGCGGGGGCGTTGTGTGCGGTGTTCGTCTCGGACATGGTCACCACCTTAGGGAAGCCGCAGGTGATTCGTCCCCGGTTCGCCCAGCCGCGGGGCTTCCGTCGGCGCAGCTGGGACGGTGCGCAGGACGCACGGGGTGCACAGGGTTCGCACGGGGTTCGCACGGGCTATGTTCGGTGCTGTGCGACGGCACCCGCGCCCGGTCGGCATCGCCGCGCAAACGGCCGCGACGCGACGCGGTGCGGCACGTCGCACGTATTGCGGGCGGCGCCCACCACGTCAGGCGCGCGTCGCGTAGCCGCTGAGGTAGTCGGCGTGAACGACTGGGCGCTGCAGGCCATCGGGCAGCTCGGAGGTCGGCCGGCCGACGATCTGCGCGAGCTCCTCGTAGTGGTACGCGACCTCGCCCCGGCCGACGACCTCGCCGCCCGGGCCGACGATGTCCACGATGTCGCCACTGTGGAATTCGCCCTCGAAGGACGTGATGCCGACCGGCAGCAGCGACTTGCGGCGCTCGGTGACGGCGCGGACGGCGCCGTCGTCGATGCGGAGCACCCCCGCCGAATCCGCGGCGTAGAGGGCCCAGGCCTTCCACGCGGACAGGCGCTCCTCCTTCGGCGCGAACGCGGTGCCGACGTCGGCGGCGCCGAGTGCGCGGTCGATGTCCGCCGCCGACGCCAGGAGCACCGGAACGCCGGCGCGCGACGCCAGGCGCGCCGCGGAGACCTTCGACGCCATGCCGCCGGTGCCCAGCTTGCCGCCGTCGCCGGCGACGACGCCCTTGAGGTCGTTGCCGGACCACACCTCCGGGACGAAGCGAGCGCCCGGCTCGGAGGGGTTGCGGTCGTAGAGGCCCTCGACGTCGGACAGCAGGACCAGCGCGTCGCAGTACGCGAGGTGGCTGACCAGCGCCGCGAGGCGGTCGTTGTCGCCGAAGCGCATCTCGGACGTGGCGACGGTGTCGTTCTCGTTGACGATCGGCACCGCGCCCAGCTGCCGCAGCCGGTCGATGGTGCGCTGCGCGTTGCGGGCGCGCGACCGCTCGCCGGCATCGGCGGACGTCAGCAGGACCTGCGCCGTCGTGCGGCCGTACCGGCCGAACGACCGCGCCCACTCCGCGGCCAGGCGGACCTGGCCGACCGCGGCGGCGGCCTGCTTCGTCGCGAGATCCGTCGGGCGCGTCGCCAGGCCCAGTGGGCCCATGCCCGACGCGACGGCGCCGGACGAGACGAGGATGATGTCCGACCCCGCGCCCATGCGCTTCTGCAGGGCCTCCGCAATCACGTCGATGCGCCGGGGATCCGTGCGCCCGTCGGGGCCAGTGAGCGAGGAGGAGCCGACCTTGACGACGACCCTCTTCGCCGTGCGGATCGACTCGCGCGTCGAGGAGTCGTACGGCGGCGCCATCCGGCCCGGGCGGGGCTCGGCGGGGGCGGCGGTGGTCGCGGACGCTCCGGTCGCGGAGCCCGCCTCTCCGGCGCCGGCGTCCGGCTCGTCCGGTGCCGGCGCAACGGCCAGCCC
>JAEWGK010000054.1 GCA_023388385.1 Actinomycetes bacterium
TTCGGATTCCGGCGCGGTCCCGGATCAACCCTCGGCGCCGGCCGGGTTGATGATGCCGGCCAGCGTCTCGGAAGCGCCGGTGAGACCCTCGACGCCGCGGTTCAGGGCGTCGGTGCCGCCCGGCACCTGCTCGGCGGCGGAGGCGACGCCGGTGTACGCGAGGTCGCCCGCGGTCGACGCGGCGGTCGCGGTGTCGTCGGTGATCTGGCGGGCGCCGGTGTTGCGCAGCTCCGGCACCTGATCGATGCGCTCGGTGACGGCCGTCTGCACCGGGCCGACGACGCCGGCGGCGGGCGTCGGCTCCGGGATCTGGCCGGTCTCCTTGCGCCACGCGCGCGTCGCCGGCAGATCCTCATCAACCGTGCGGCGGGCGGCGTCGCGGTTGACGGCCCCGTCGACGGTGAAGCGCTCGTTGACCTGCCCATCGGGGATGCCGTAGGCCTCCTCCAGCGCGGTGTCCATCGGCTGGAAGCGGTTGAACGGGCCGAGGCGCATGGAGTTGGCCCCGATGACCTGGTTCGAGTCCGGGTCGTAGGCGTTTCCGCCGGAGTCGCCGTGATCCATCCACAGGCCGACGGCCCACACGCCGTTGCGGAAGCGCATGACCTGGTAGCCGCACTGGCGGCTGGTGCGGGTGCCGTCGATGCACACGCGCTTGCCCAGGTTGTCGAAGGAGACCTGGCCCGGCGCCAGCTCGCCGTAGTCGACGACACCCGTCATCGGCGCGCCCGGGCCGCCGACCCAGCCGTCCTCCGCACGGGAGGCGCTGACGCCGGTGCCCGCCACGTCATCGTCGAGCTCGATGAACGCCCAGTCGGGGCCGTTGAGGCCCCGGTCAGGCAGCCCGATGATGACCTCCATCGTATTCGCGGGATCGCCCTCCGGGTTCTCCGGCAGGCCGGCGGTCGGATCGGGGAAGCGATTGGGGCCGATGACGCCGATGCGCTCGTCGCCCCCGTACGCCGGCGCGTAGATGACGGTGCCGGTGCCGTCGCGGAAGCCCTCGTCCGGACCCAGGCCGACGCAGTGGCCGGCGGTCAGCTGCACGTGGTGGGCCCGCCCGTTCTCGTCGATGACGGTGCCCGGCACGCTGGAGGAGCACATCGCCGTATCCAGGTGACGGCCCTCCGCGTCGACGGGGGAGGTCTTCTCCGGCATGCGGATCGGGTCGCCCGGGCCGACGACGACGCGGGCATCGGCCGGGGTGGGGGCGAAGCCGCCGCCGGGGGCCGGCGGGGCGGGCTCGGCCGCCGCCACGCCGGCGGCCGGGAACAGGGCCGCCAGCGCCGCGGAGGCTGCGGCGGTGCGGATGGTGATGCGGCGATGATTCGCCATGCGGGATCTCGCTTCCTGGATCGATGCGCGTACTGCGCTGCGCGGTCGGACGTGCGCCCGGGGCGGGGCCCGGCCCGTCCGGTCCGGCCCCGCACGGGACTCACCGCGGACCCTACTACCCCCGGATGCCATGCGGAAGGAGCGCCGTGACACGATTCAGCAACGGTTGGCCCGGGGGTGACGCGGTCCACGGGGGCACCCGGCGGCGTGCGGCGACGCGCGGGACACGCGGCGTCGTCACGCGCTCACCCCCAGGCGGCGGAGACCCCGGCGATGGACCGGTCGAGGCGCTCGATGCGCGACTCCGTCATCGACGCGATCTGGTCGACGACCGCGCGCAGCCGCCCGGCGTCGCCCTCCGCGGCCGCGTGCTGCATCCGGAACACCGGGTCCAGCACGCCCGGCGCGCCCTCGATGAGGTACTCCGCGACGCGGAACAGCCGGTCGCGGTCACGGGCCTGGCGGCGCAGGTGGTGCGGGTCGTCCATGACGTAGAGGACGGCGAGGGTCTTCAGCATGATGACCTCGGCCTCGATGTCCGGGGGCACCTCCAGGTCGGCGTCGTAGCGGCCCAGCGTGCCGGGTTCGGCGACGCCGGCGGCCTCGGCGGACTCGAGCGTCTCCGCCACGGGCCCCGCGATGAACCGGCCGACCAGCTCGGAGGTCATGCGCTTCAGGGCGATGGCCGCCTCCAGCGACCCGTCGTAGGACGCCGCCCGGGAAACAACCGGCAGCGACGCGAGCCGTCCGCCCGCCTCCACCAGCGCCTCCGGGTCCGCGCCGAACGCGTCGGCGCCCTTCTGCGCCAGCGCCATCAGTTCGACGGTGTCCCACAGCACCTCCAGGGAGATGCGGCCGGCGACGATGCCGTCCTCCACGTCGTGGACCGAGTAGGCGACGTCGTCGGACCAGTCCATGATCTGGGCCTCCAGGCAGCGGCGGCCCTCCGGCGCGCCGTCGCGGATCCACGCGAGGATCTCCGCGTCCTCGTCGTAGGCGCCGTACTTGCGGCGCGCCGACCCGTCGGGAGCGGTCTTCGTCCACGGGTACTTGCACGCCGCGTCGAGCGCCGCGCGGGTGAGGTTGAGCCCCGCCGGTCCCCCGTCGCGTCCGAGGATCTTCGGCTCCAGGCGCACGAGGATGCGC
Source organism: Actinomycetes bacterium (assembly GCA_023388385.1). Taxonomy (GTDB): domain Bacteria; phylum Actinomycetota; class Actinomycetes; order Mycobacteriales; family Mycobacteriaceae; genus Corynebacterium. Next base: position 2,482 of record JAEWGK010000054.1, read on the forward strand.
AGCGTCTGCGCGTTGCCTTCGAAGCCGCCGCAGCCGGCCGCGATCTCGTCGAGCGCCCGCTCCCCGTTGTGCCCATACGGCGGATGCCCGATGTCATGGGTGAGCCCCGCCAGCTCCGCCAGGTCGGGGTCGGCGCCGAGGGCCTCCGCGATGCCGCGGGAGATTTGCGCGACCTCCAGCGAATGCGTCAGCCGCGTGCGCGGGATGTCGCCCTCGCCGGGGCCGACGACCTGCGTCTTGTCCGCCAGCCGGCGCAGCGCCGCGGAGTGCAGCACGCGGGCGCGGTCGCGGGAGAACGCCGAGCGCAGATGCTCCGTCGACGGCCCGGCGCCCTCCAGGGATCCCTTCGGGGCCTCCGGCAACCGCCGCTCCACGTCGGCCTCCGCGTAGGCGTGCCCGGCGTGGCGCGCACACCCCGGACCGGGGGGCCCGCCGTCCGTGCGCCCGGCCGCGTGCCGACGGCTGCCTGCGGGACCTCCGGGCCCCTTGTCGTCGAACGTGGCGGTCATGCCCTCCATCATGCCGTCCGGGCCTCCGACCTGCGGTGCGGCGCGCCCGACGCGCAACGGCCGTCTTTGTATCCTTGGGCCCATGACACGACGCGCCAGCACGCCCCGCCGCCGCCTCGCCGCCGCGACGGCCGCCGGGTTCCTCGCCGCCGCCCCGATCGCCGGCCTGCCGTCCCTCCTGCCGGACACGGCACCCGTCGCGGCCGCCGAGACCCCGGCGCGCTGGGACAACGCCCTCGTCGACTCCGAGGGCGTCCTGGACAGCAGCACCGCGGGCGACATCGAGAAGCGGCTCAAGGACCTGCAGCAGGACGTCGGCGTGAAGATGTACGTCGTCTACGTCGGTTCCTTCGACGGCGCCGACCCCACCCAATGGGCGCACACGGCGCTCGCCGCGAACGGCGGCGCCGACAACATGGCGGTCCTGGCCATCGCGGTGAAGGACCGGCTCATCGGCGGATGGGCCGCCGAGGGTGTCGGGGTCTCCGGCGACGAGCTCGCCGACTCCGCCTACTCGGTGCTGGCCACCGACGACTCGGACTGGGCGGGCGCCGCGACCGCCGCCATCGACAAGGCCCGAGGAGTCTCCCCCGGCGAGGCCGCCGCCATCGTCGGCGGCGGCGCCGGCGCCGCGGCTGTCGTCGGCGGCGGCGCCTGGGCGTGGTCGCGCCGCAACCGCCCGCGCCGCACCGCCGCGCAGGTGGAGGATGCGCGGGGCATCGACCCCTCCGACGTCTCCACGCTGGCGACGCTCGACGTCGACGTGCTCGACGAGCTTGCGGCGGAGGAGCTCGTCTCCACCGACGAGTCCATCCGCACCGCCCGCGCGGAGCTGGACCTCGCCCGCTCCGAGTTCGGCGACGGCCGCGTCGGCGAGCTCGAGCGCGCCCTCCGCCACTCCGAGTCGACGCTGGAGAAGGCGTTCTCCCTGCGCCGCCGCCTCGACGACGCCATCCCGGAGACCGTCGCCGACCGCGCCGCCATGCTGGTGGAGATCGTCTCCACCTGCGGCGCCGCCGACGACGCCCTGGACGGGCAGGTCGCCCGCTACCGGGAGATGCGCGACCAGCTCCTGCGCGCCCCCGACCTGGTCGACGAGCTGATGCGCCGCAGCGTCGCCCTGACCACCCGGGTCCCGGAGGCGGAGGCCACCCTGGATGTCCTCCGCCAGCGCCACGACGCGACGGCCCTGTCCTCGGTCGCCGACAACCCCTCGATGGCCTCCGAGCACATCCGCCTGGCCGGGGAGGCCCTCGACCAGGCCCGAGGTCTGCTGGACCGGCCCGTCGGCGAGCAGGGCGGACTGCCCGACGCGCTCGGCGCCGCCGGCTCCCACCTGGACCGCGCCGAGAAGCTCCTCACCGGCGTCGAGCACGCCGACGACAACATCCGCCGCGCCGTCACCGGCATGCAGGAGCTCACCGCCGAGATCGCCGGCGAGATCCGCGAGGCGGAGAACCTGCTGCTGGCCCCGGGCGCCGCCGACTTCGACCGCGGCGCCCTGCGCGCGGCCATCGAGGGCGGTCGCAGCGCCATCGACGTCGCGGACTCCCGCGGCGACGAGGACCCGCTGCTGGCCTACTCGGCGCTGTCCGAGGCCGACGCCGAGCTCGACGAGCACCTCGAGGGCGCCCGCGACGCGGCCCGCGCGCTCTCCCGCGCCACGGCGACGCTGAACGGAGCGCTGCGCGACGCCGAGGCGCAGGTGCAGACCGCCCACGACCTCGTCGACACGCGCCGCGGCATCATCGGCTCCGACGCCCGCACCCACATGTCGGAGGCCCTGCGCCTGCTGCGCTCCGCCCAGCAGGCCCGCTCCGCGCAGTCCATGCCGATGCTGCGCCAGGGCATCACCGACGCGCAGGCCGCCGGCCACGAGGCGCAGAAGGCCGTCAACGCCGCCCGCCGCGACATCGACCGGCACCGCAACCGACACAACGGCGGCTCCGGCACCGGCTCGCTCATCACCGGCCTCGTGCTGGGCTCGATGATGAACTCCGGCGGCGGATTCGGCGGGGGCTTCGGCGGCGGCGGGTTCTCCGGTGGCGGGGGCGGCTTCGGCGGCAGCGGCGGCTCCCGCGGCTTCTAGCCCGGGGCCCGGGCGCGCCCGTCCGTGCCCGCGGCCTCTACAGAACCCAGATGTAGACCAGGTAGGCGATAAGCAGCAGCAGGCAGACCGTCAGGATCCACGTGGAGCTGACCAGGCGGGACTCCAGGATGTGGCGGGCGGACCAGGTGAGGAACATCTTCTGGTCGTCCGTCAGCGCCCGGCCCTCCGGGGTGTCGAACTGGATCTCGGCGGCGCGGACGCCGTGGTTGGCACCGGTGAACTGTCCCAGCTTCACGCCCTTGACGTCCTCGATGACGTAGTGCTGCGAGGCCTCGCAGATGATGCGCGCCTCCTGCGGCACGCCAACGACCCGGCCGGCGGCATCCCCGCCGGCGGCGCCGGCCTCCGCCGGACGGTCCGCGGC
>JAEWGK010000077.1 GCA_023388385.1 Actinomycetes bacterium
GGCCAGGGCGGACGGCGCCGGAGCCCCCGAGCGCAACTGCGCCGCCAGCGTACCGGCGGCGCGGACGACGGCGGCCTGCTCCCGATCGGCGGCACCCCGGGCGCGGACATGCCGGACAACGGACAGCGCCGTGCGGGCCAGCACCGCCGCGGCCAATGCCGCGTGCGCGCCGAGCAGTGGCACGGCGGGCAGGGCGAGCAGCGGCCACCAGTTCCCCGGCCCGGCGCGGTGCCGGCGCGCCCGTCCGCCGAGCCTGCCGACGGGATCGGCCGGCCACGCGAGCAACGCCAGGGCCCCGAGCACCGCGGCGGCGGATGCGGCGATCACGGCAACTCCCCCGGGATCCGGGCCGCCAGCAGGGCCTCCAGCGCGTCGCGGGCGGGGCCCGGGCCTGCTGCGGTCCACGCCGGGGCCACCGCGGCCGGCGGTCCGCCCAGCACGCCGATGGACTCCAGCCGCCTCCGTCCGCCGGAGCGGGACACGTGCAGCACGACGCGGATGGCGGGGAGCAGCTGCGCGTGCAACGCCTCCCGCCCCAGGCCGCCCAGCGCGCCAAGAGCCTCCAGCCGGGCGGGGACGTCGGCGGCGGAGTTCGCGTGGACGGTTCCCGCTCCGCCATCGTGGCCCGTGTTGAGAGCGGCCAGCAGGTCCACGACCTCGGCGCCGCGGATCTCGCCGACGACGACGCGGTCGGGCCGCATGCGCAACGACTGGCGGACCAGGTCCCGCTGCGTGATCTCGCCCGCGCCCTCGACGTTGGCGGGACGCGTCGTCAGCGACACCACGTGCGGGTGCTCGGGGTCGAGCTCCGGGGTGTCCTCGATGCAGAGGATCCGCTCGGCGGGATCGGCCTCGGCGAGCAGGGCCGCCAGCAGCGTCGTCTTGCCCGTGCCCGTGCCGCCGGAGACCAGGAACGACAGACGGGCGGCGACGATCCGCCGCAGCAGGTCCACGGCCTCCGGCGGGGCGAAGCCGTCGGCCGCGACGTCGGCGAGGCCGCGCCGGGCCGGGTGCAGGACGCGCAGGGACAGCTGCGTGGCCCCGCGGGCCGGCGGAGACAGCACGGCGTGGACGCGCACGCCCGCCCCAGACCCCGCGGCCGGGCCGCCACCTGCGCCGGACACGCCGCCGGGCAGGTGTGCGTCGGCCCACGGCCGGGCGTCGTCGAGGCGGCGGCCGCAGGCCCCGGCAAGGCGGACGGCCAGGCGGCGCACCGCGTCGTCTCCGTCGAAGGCGACGCCGGTGCGCTCCATGCCTCGGCCGCGGTCCACCCACACGGAGTCGGGGGCCGTGACGACGACATCCGTGACGCCCGGCATCCGCAGCAGCGGGTCCAGGGGCCCGCAGCCGGTCAGCTCCCCGCGCAGGACGCGCACGAGGTCGAGCAACTCCGCGTCGCCGACGACGCCGCCGGTCTCCGCGCGGACGGCGGCGATGATCGCCGGGGCGTCGGCGCCCGCGGCCCCGGCCGCCCCGCCGCCGTCGGCCAACCGGGCCCGGACGCGGGCCAGCAGGTCCGGGGCGGTCATCGGCGCGCCCCGTCCGCGAGATCCAGCAGCGGTTCGACGGCCCGGGCCAGTTTCGGCAAGCTGCGGTGCAGGCCCGCCGACTCGATCTCCCGGCGGAGGCCCCGCAGCCGCGGCAGCTCGGCGACGACGGGCAGTCCCGTGGCGTTTTCCACGTCGCCGACGGTGATTCCCCCGGGTGCGGGCCAGGCGACGACGGCGACCGGGGCCGCCCCCGCCCGGCGCAGTCGGGCGACGCGCCTCGGCGCGGCGGCCAGCGCCCGCACCGTGGCGGGGACGACGAGGGCGACGACGTCGGCGCGTCCGGCGATCTCCGCGTCCATCGCGGCGTCGCGGGGCAGGTCGACGACGGCGGTGCCGCCGTGGCGTACCATCGCGTCGGCGACGGCGGCGACGGCCGCCGGGGAGATCTCCCAGAACCCGCCGTCGCGGCTGCGCGGCCCCGTGAGCACCGAAGGTCCGCCATCGGCGCCCGGCGCCGCGTCGAGGATGGCCGCGGCGTCGACGCGCCCGGCCTCGGCGCGGACGTCCGGCCACCGCACGCCGGGGACGTGCTCGGCGCCGAGCAGCAGGTCCGCGCCGCCGGAGCTCCCATCGGCGTCGACCAGCAGGGCCGGCCGCCCCGCGGCGACGGAGAGGGCGGCCGCGGCCACCGACATTCCGCAACCTCCGACGGCCCCGGCGACGGCGAGGATCCGTCCGCCGTCGCCGTGCTCGCCCGGCCGTCCGAGCAGCCCCGCCAGATCCGCGCCGCACGACGGGATGGCCTGGACGGTCTCCGCGCCGACGGCCATCGCCAGGCGCCAGTCGGGGTCGGCGGAGTCGGCGTGGACCAGGTGCACCCCGGACCGGCGCGGCGCCGGGGCCTCCAGGTCCGCGACGAGCGCCGCGGTCGCCGCGTCGAGGAGCACGGCCGCGGCGCGCCGCCACCGGGCGCCATGGGGATCGGGTGCGGTGACGGGCACGGGCCTATGCCCCGTCGCGGCGACAACGGCGACGGCCTCCTGCGCCAGCTCGGGGTCGGCGACGGCGACGATGACCTCGTCGGTCTCACGGGCGTCCATGCCCCGGACGATGCCCCACGGCCCGACGCGGCGGGCGCCCGCCGGACCGGGATCGGGGCCTCATGTGGACGGCGGCTCCGCGGTGGATAACTTGTCCGGGCGCCGGCGCACCGCGGCCTCGTGCGCCCCCGCATGGTCCACTCGGAACCTCGCCTCCCCGCACGTCCCGGAAATGGTGACGCCCCGCGCCGGGGGGGGATTGGCGCGGGGCGTCTGTAACCCGGCATCGGGGGGGGTGTTGCCGGGGGCGGCCACGCGCTAATGGGGGCCAGCCACGCCCAGTATGACACAGCCCGGCGTCATGTCAAAAGGTGCGGCGACTTCGTCGCGACGGCGCCCCCGCCCCTCCCCCGCCGGGCCGCCGACCAGCGGCCATTCCGCGCGGGCGGCGGTCGCGCGGCACCGCGGCCCGGACGCCCCCGTCGGGTCCGGCGCTATGCTGGCCCCGATGACGACGGCGAACCACGGACCCGGATCGGCGGCGGCGCCCGCGGCGGGCGCGCCCGCCGGCGGTGGCGTGCCCCGGCGCAGGTCGGCGGCGTTCTTCGACCTGGACAAGACCATCGTGGCGAAGAGTTCCGCCTACGCCTTCGGCAAACAGTTCATGGAGTCGGGGATGCTCACCGCCTCCGGGGTCATGCAGATGGCTCTGGCGCAGGCGCTGTACATCTCCGGCGGCCACGACCGCGAGCAGATGGAGGCCGCGAAGGAGCAGATGGCCACGATGGCCACCGGCTGGCGCGCCGCCGACGTGCGGCGTATCGCGGAGGAGTCGCTGCACGAGGTGATCTCGCCGTACGTCTACGCAGAGGCCGTCGAACTCATCCGCCACCACCGCCAGGCGGGCCACGACGTCATCGTCGTGTCCGCGTCGGCGCGGGAGCTGGTGGAGCCCATCGCCGCGGAGCTGGGCATCCACGACTCCGTCGCCACCGAGCTCGAGGTCGTCGACGGCGTGTACACCGGCGAGGTGCCGTTCTTCTGCCGAGGCGGCAACAAGGCCCGGGAACTGGCGCGCCTGGCCGCCGAGCGCGGCTACGACCTGTCGCGCTGCTGGGCGTACTCGGATTCGGCGACGGACGAGCCGATGCTCGCCTCCGTCGGCCATCCCGTGGCGGTCAACCCCGACGGATGCTCCGGAAGATCGCGGAGGAGCGCGGCTGGCCGGTCCGCGACTTCCGCAACCCCGTCCCGCTGTTCCGCGCGCCGTCGCGGCGCACCATCGGCGCGATGGGCATCGCCGCTGGCGCCACGGCGCTCGCCGTAGGGGTGGTGGCCGCCCTGCGCGGGCGCCACTGACTGCGTCCTCGGCCCCTAGACCGCCTCGGCGATGCCGCGGGCCTCGACGGCACCGGCCTCCAGGCCGCCAAGGTGCAGAAGCAGCCAGTCGCGCAGGCCATCGCGGGAACCGGAGGCGAAGCCTCGGGCGGCGCCGGCGTACGCGGCGCGGTGGCGGGTCCAGTGGACCTCCGGCACGGCCAGGCCACGGGGATCCGCGCCGCCCGTGACGCACACCAGGCGGGAGGCGGCGCGGGCGACGATGCCGTTGCCGGCGGCGAACGGCTCGAGGGTCAGCAGCTCCCCGTGGACGACTCCGGACAGCACGGCTGCGGGCACGGACGTCCCGCCGGCGATGAGGGACCCCAGCGCGTGGAGGCGCTGCTCCTTCTGCTCGGCGGTCAAGCGGTCGTCGCCGACCGGACGGCCGAGGGCCTCGGCATGCTCGTCGCCCCGCGGATCCGCGAGCACCGCCCACCGTGCCAGCACCTGCAGCGGGGCGCGGCGGAAGGTCCGGGAGGTCTC
>JAEWGK010000124.1 GCA_023388385.1 Actinomycetes bacterium
CCCCGGAGGTGCGCGCCTGGCCGCCCTGGCCGCCGCCGCCCTGCTCGCCGCGGGCCCGGCGGCTGCCGGCGGGGCCGTCGCGGACGCAGCGGTCCCGCCCTTTCCGATCTCCCCGTCCTCGCCCGACGTCACGGGGCAGTGGGTCGGCCAGGACGCCCGCGTCGGCGCCGACGGCCCGCTGGAGTTGCGCCTGACGGGCATCTCGCCGCGCACGCCCGGCCCGGACGGGACGCTGACGCTGCGCCTGACCATGGTCAATCGATCGGACCAGGACCTCAACGACGTGCAGCTGCGCGTCCAGCGCCGCGACGCGCTGGACACCGCCGGCGACTCGGGCCCCGCGATGGCGGACCCGGAGTCGACGTTCGGGGTTGCGACCTCGTTCGACGAGGCACGCAGCGTGCCCTCCGGCAGATCCCTCGACGTGACGGTGTCGGTGCCCCTCGACGCCGCGGCGCCGGAGGGCCTGGGCGTCGACGCCGACGGCGTCTACCCGGTGCTGGTCAACGCCAACGGCCGCGTCGGCGACGGCATGGTGGCCCGGCTGGCGGAGACGCGCACGCTCGTGCCCGTGAGTTCCGCGGAAGCGGGGCGTGACGACGGATCCAGTCCCTCCGCCCCCGACGCGGACGGCGGCGGCGCCGACGACCAGCGGCCAGCCGGCGGCGGGGAGCCGGTCGGGGTCTCCCTGCTGTGGCCCATCGCCGAGGAGATCCCGCTGGTACCGGGCGAGACGGGCGAGGCGCCGGAGCGGCCCGAGCTCATCCTCGCCGACGAGTCGCTGTCGCGGTCGATGGCCGACGGCGGCCGCCTGGACGGGCTGGTCGACGCCCTGGAGTCGGAGCTGCCGGCCGGCTCGCCGATGCGCGACGGCATGTGCGTGGCGGTGGAGCCCGAGCTGCTGGTCACCGCCGAGCGAATGACGCACGGCTACGTCGTCGGCGACAAGCGCCCGAGCCCGGTGAAGGACTCGACCCGCCTGCGCGACTCGTGGGGCGGCGAGGACGGTCCGGAGGGCGAGGACGGCGAGGGCGCCGACGTCGCGGCGACGTGGCTCGACCGGCTGCGGGAGGCGACCGACGGCATGTGCGTCGTCGCCATGCCCTGGGGCGCGGCGGACGCCGGGGCGGTCGCCGCGGCCGGCCAGCCGGCGCTGACGGCGACGTGGCTCGGCGACGGCGAGGGAGCCGTCGCCGGCGTGCTGGGCCGGCCGGGCCTGCCCCGGCTGTTCCTGCCGCCGGAGGGCTATCTGACGGAGGACGCGCTGCACATGCTGTCCGCCTCCTCCGATCCGGCGGGGCCGCGCACGGCGGTGGTCGCCGCGAACACGCTGTCGGACACCACGGCTGGGCGAATCGTGGACCTGGCGCCGGGCGTGCGGGGCCTCGGCGCGCCGACCGCCCTGACGACGGCGCTGGCGGGCGCAGGCTCCCTGCCGGAGACCCCGGGCTTCGCGCCGCTCGTCGGCCGGCACCGGCTCGAGGCGGACTCCGAGACCGCGCGGATGCAGGCCGCCATCGGCGTGCTGCACCAGGAGATCGCCGACCGGCGCGCCGACCCCGGCGCCGGATCGATCATCGCGGCACCGCCGGCGGGCTGGTCGCCGTCCCCGGAATCGGCGCACCTGTGGCTGCAGTCCGTCGCGGACCTGCGGGTGCGCGGCGACGTCGTCCCGGCATCGCTCGTCGACGCCGTCGACCGGCCCGCGTCCGGCGGGGCGTCGGTCGTCGTCCCGGTCTCCGACCCGGGAGCGCCGACCGGCACGGAGGTCCGCCGCGGCGCCCTGCAGACCAACTACGTTGGCGAGCTGACGGCCATGATGTCGCCGTCACCGGAGATCGCGCTGACCCCCGTCAAGTTCACCCGCCCTCTGCTGCGCGACGAGCTCCGGGCCCTGACCTCCCTGCACCGCCGCGCCCGCACGGCCTACGACACCGCCGTGGATCGGACCCGGCGGCGGCAGGACGCGACCGGCGCGATGCTGCAGCAGCTGCGCCAGTCGGTCCGCCTGCTGCCTCCGGCGGGCCTCTACACGCGGACCACGGGCGCCTCCCCCGTCGCCGTCGTCGCGCGCAACGGGCTGCCCCTGCCGGTGTCCGCGCAGGTCGTCGTCGAGGGCGAGTCCCTCGCCGCCCCATTGTCGGAGCCGACCCTCCTGCCCGCGAAGGGCGCGCTGACGCTCCAGCTGCAGCCGGACATCGACACCAGCGCCGCCCAACGAGAGACACTGACCATGTGGCTGCGCACCCCGGACGGGCTCGTCATCTCCGATCCGGTGGACGTCGTCGTCCGCTCGGGCCCGTCCGCGGCCGGCGCCGCCGCGCTGACGGGCATCGGCGTCGTCAGCATCGCCGTCATCTCCGTGGCGGTCGCCCGGGCCCGCCGGCGCCGCCGGGGCAGGGACGGCGACCGCGCTGCGGCCCGCCCGATCCGGCGCCGACGGCCCCCGGAGGGGCCCACGGATTCGCGCGCCTGATTCGTGAGCCACCCCCCGGTTCGGCCATGATGGGGGAGTGACTGACTCCGACAGGTCCCCGTCCGGGCAGACAACCGGCCAACGCGGCCGCATCCGGGTCCCCGCCCCGCCGGCCCCGGTGCCGGCCCCACGCGCACCGCGCAAGGCGGAGCCGGCGCCCGACCTGTCCCGCTCGCCCCGCGACGCCGCCGCAGACGCGCCGCACGGGGCGGACGGGGCCGCGCCGGCGTCGGACGCCGACGTCGTCCGCTCGACCGGCTCGATGGCCGTCGCGACGCTCATCTCCCGCATCACGGGCTTCCTGCGCAACGTGCTCATCGGCGCGACGCTCGGTCCCGCGGTGGCGTCCGCGTTCAACACGGCCAACACGCTGCCGAACCTCATCACCGAGATCGTCCTCGGCGCCGTGCTCACATCCCTGGTGGTGCCGGTGCTGGTGCGCGCGGAGAAGGAGGACCCCGACCGGGGCGAGGCGTTCATCCGGCGCCTGCTGACGATGTCGCTGACGCTGCTCGGCGTCATCACCGTCCTGGCCGTCGCGGCCGCGCCGATACTCACACGGATACAGCTGAACAACGAGGGCCGGGTCAACGTCCCGCTGGCGACGGCCTTCGCGTTCCTGCTGCTGCCGCAGATCATCTTCTACGGCGTGTTCTCGCTGTTCATGGCGGTGCTCAACACCAAGGGCGTGTTCCGCCCGGGGGCGTGGGCGCCGGTGGCGAACAACGTCATCGCCATCGCGACGCTCCTGCTGTACTGGACCCTGCCGGGGCGCATCGCGGAGGACGCGCCCGGGGCGCTGGCGGACCCGCACATCCTCCTCGTCGGCCTGGGCACCACCCTCGGCGTGGTGGTCCAGGCGCTCATCATGCTGCCGCCGCTGCTGAAGGCCGGCATCAACCTGCGCCCGCTGTGGGGCATCGACGACCGCATCCGGCAGTTCGCCGGCATGGGCGTCGCCATCGTCGCCTATGTCGCCATCTCCCAGCTGGGCTACATCGTCACCACCCGCATCGCGTCGACCGCCGATGCCGCGGCCCCGACGATCTACCAGCAGGCGTGGCTGCTGCTGCAGGTGCCCTACGGCATCATCGGCGTGACGCTGCTGACCGCCATCATGCCGCGGCTGTCGCGCAACGCCTCCGACGGCGACGACGACGCGGTGGTCCGCGACCTCACCGTCGGCACGAAGCTCACCATGCTGGCACTCATCCCGGTGGTCGTGTTCTTCACGGCCTTCGGCACCCAGATCTCCAACGCCCTGTTCGCCTACGGCGCCTTCCCGTCGTCGACGGCGGACATCCTGGGCTGGACGCTGAGCTTCTCCGCGTTCACGCTCATCCCCTACGCGCTCGTGCTGCTGCACCTCCGCGTCTTCTACGCCCGCGAGGAGGCGTGGACGCCGACCTTCATCATCTTCGGCATCACCGTCGTCAAGGTCCTGCTGTCCGCGCTCGCGCCGCTCATCGCGTCCTCCCGGGAGCTCGTCGTCGTGCTTCTCGGCGCCGCCAACGGCTTCGGCTTCGTCGCCGGCGCCGTCATCGGCGTCCTGCTGCTGCGCCACGCGCTCGGCAACCTCGGCGGCGGCGACATCATGCGCAGCTGCCTGTGGGCCCTCGGTGCCTCCGCCACCGGCGCAGCCGTCGCCGCCGTCATCGACTGGGCGCTGTCGCGCACCGCGGTGACGGAGCTCGGATCCATCGGCTTCTTCGTCCGCATGGTGATCGCGGGCGTCGCCTTCCTCGCCGTCACCGGCATCGTCCTGTCCCGCTCCGGGCTGGCGGAGGTGCGCACCATCGGCGGCACGCTGGGCCGCATTCCGGGCCTGCGCCGCTTCGCCCCCACGCCGCAGCCGGGCGACGCGCCGCCGGTCCCCGCCACGGCGACCGCCATCGGAGAGTCCAACGCGATGGGCGACGACGGCTTCATCGCCTCCCCGGTCCTGCCCCCGATGCCGTCGGAGGGTTCCCGCCCGCCGCGCTTCGTCCCCGGCGAGACCGTCGTCGGCGGCGCCTTCCGCCTCATCTCCGAGGAGTCGGCGCGACCCGGCGTCCGGTTCTGGCGAGCACGCGCCACGACGGGCGACCGGGAGGTCGGCATGGCCTTCCTCGACGCCGTCACCGCCCCGCACGTCGGCCGCACCGTCCCGGCCGCGGCCGCGGAGGTCGCCGCCGCCACGCGCGCGCTGCGCGACGCGGAGCTGCCCGGAGTCGCCCCGATCCTGGAGGTGCGGGCGACCCGCACCAACGTCGTCGTCATCGCCGAGTGGGTCCCCGGCGTCGCGTTCGGCTCGCTGGCGGAGCCCGGCTCCGACGACCGCCGCCGTCCCGCAGCGACCCGCTCCCGGGACGGCGGGGGCTTCGACCCGGCGGCCGTGGCGCTGTCCGTCTCGGGTCTGTTCGCCGCCGTCGCCGCGGCCCGCGAGGAGGGTGTGGCGCTCGGCCTCGAAGGCGCCGACCGGCTGCGCATCGACGTCGACGGGCTGACCCGCCTGGCGTTCCCGTCCCCGCCGGTCGGCGCGTCGGCGGACGACGACGCGGCCGCCGCCGCGGACATCCTCGACTCGCTCCTGGCCCGCTGCGACCACGTGCCCGACGCCATCGCGGCGCAGGCCCGCGCCGCCCGCGAGGGTGCCGACCCCGCCGCCATCGCGGCCGGGCTGCGGGAGGCCGCCTTCGGCGACGAGGACGACGACGTCCGCGCCGGCATGTCCGTCGAGGCCGAGGCGGCGCGCGCCGCCACCGGCCGCAGCCGCCTGGCCGGCGCGAAGGAGGGCGGGCGCGCATGGGGCGTCGGCATCCTCGTCGTCGGCCTCGTGCTCGTCGCCGCGCTCGTCGCCGTCGCCGCGTTCGCGTTGCTGGACAAGCGCAGCGACGCCCCGGTGACGAGTGATTCCGTGCGCCGCGGCGGCAGCGCCGTCGAGCAGGCCATCAGCGAGGAACCGCGCATCGCGGGGGCCGCCGAGTGGCAGGCGCCGAACCCGCACCCCGCCGCGGGCGACGACAACCCCGCCGACGCGCCGCTGGCCGTCGACGGCGACTCCGCCACGTCCTGGTCGACCTCCCCGTACCTGTCGCCCTTCGCGGCCCCGCCGGAGGGCTTCAAGTCCGGCGTCGGCCTCATGCTGCGGCTGGAGGAGCCCGCCCACGTCTCCTCCGCGACCATCACCGGCAGCACCGGCGCCGTCGTGGAGATCCGCCTTGCCGGGGGCCCCGACCCCGTCGACCCGGCCACCATGCCGCTGCTCGGCACGGCGACGCTCGGCACCGGCCCGACCCCCGTGGAATTCGACGAGGGCGCGAAGGGCTCCTGGGTCCTCGTCTGGGTCACCGGGCTGCCGACCTCCGGCCAGGCCTCCATCGCCGAGGTGACGCTGGACTAAGGGCGGATCTCCGGCCGCGCGCAACCACTCGGTCGCCGCCATCCACGGACCCGGGGCGTGATGTGGACGCCCCCGCACGGCGACCGCTGGGCGCGGGTACGCCGTGATTCCATGCGGTCATGGACTTCGGAGGACGGGGCCGGCGGGGGCCGGTGAACGGCGACGGGGCGGGGGCGCCCTCCGACGCGCTGCTGCTGGCGGCGCACGCGGGCGGGGATTCGCGGGCCTTCCCGCTCCTCGCCGACCGGTACGGGCCACTGCTGTGGAAGACGATCCGGTCGATGGCCGACGACGACGAGGCCACGGCGGAGGTGCTCCAGGAAACGCTGCTGCGGGCCCACCGCGCCGCGGCGGGCTTCCGCATGGAGTCCACCGCGGCGACGTGGCTGACGACCATCGCGCGCCGCTGCGTCGTCGACCGGCGCCGGCGCGCCGTCGCACGGCCGGAGCTTGCGGCGGGCCACGAGGAGGCGCTGGGGCTCGGCCACGCCGGAGGACGGCACATCCGCCCGGGCGGCGGGGACGGCGGAGGAGGGGCGCTGCCGAAGGGCGGGGGAATCGCGGCGGCGGAGCGCGCGGCGGTCGCCGGGGCCGCGGTCGTGCACCGGGA
>JAEWGK010000160.1 GCA_023388385.1 Actinomycetes bacterium
GACGAAAGGGGCATTCCCACATGGCGACCGCCACGCACGCCGAATACCTGCGCATCAGCGCCGAGGAGGTCGAGCACCTCCGGGGCGTCGTCTCCGACGCCGGGGAGAAGGCCGCGGGAGTGCCCGCCGAGTCCACCGCCGGCCGCGACGTCCTGGCCATGCTCGCCGAGGCCGACGAGGACGGCGCGGCCGATGTCGGCGCCCTGTGGGGCGTCCTGCACTACGTGCTGACCGGCAAGCCGTTCGACGGTGCTTCCCCCGGCGACCCGCTCAGCGAAGCCGTCATGGGTTCCGAGCACGTCACCCGGAAGCCGATGGTGTCGCTGGTGCCGCCGGAGCGCGTCGGCGCGCTCGCCGCGGCCCTCGACGCCATCGACCTGGACAAGCGGCTTGAGGACCTCGACCCGAAGGTCGTCGCCGGCGGCGACCCCCTCATCCTGAAGCTCGGCGACGGCGACGGCGGGCTCCACGACGCCGTGCGCACCGCGTGCGGCGAGCTGCGCACGTTCTACGGGGACGCGGAGCGGGCCGGCTGCGGCGCGCTCGTCGTCATCGACTGACGACGTGGCGGACGGCGGCCCGCGGAGCGGCCACGAACTTTTCCCGCCGAACGGACCCCGGCGTCGCCCGCAGCCCCTAGCATCCATGTGCATGAGCGACACCCCCACGGACCTTTCCGCCGAGCTGACCATCCCCGCCGCCGCCGACCGCGTCTGGGAGGTCGTCTCCGACCTCCGCGGCATGAACCGACGCAGCCCGCAGGTGCTGCGCACGTTCCTCGTCGGCAGGCCCGGCGCGCCGGCGAAGAAGGGCACCATCATGGTGAACCTCAACCGCCAGGGCGCGTTCGTCTGGCCGACGACCGCGAAGGTCGTCGCCTGGTCGCCCCTGCGCGAACTGGCCTTCCGCATCACGGAGAACAAGTCCACCTGGCGCTACGCCCTCGAGGCCGCCGACGGCGCGGACGGCTCCCCCGCCACGCGCGTCCGCCTGACCCGCACGCAGCGCGACGGCTCCACCGCCGTGTCCCGCCTGCTGGTGAAGCACGTCCTCGGCCGCTCCCGCGACTTCGACGAGCGGATGGCCGAGGGCATGCGGGAGACCCTGGAGCAGGTCGCCCGGGCCGTCGCCGCGCGGTAGCGGCGGCCTGCGCACTCCGAAACGGGGCGCATGGCCCGGATGACCGTGCCACGCGCCCCGTTGCCGCGGGTCACCTCCTAGTCCTTGACGATGCGCCGGATGACGAACGCGAAGATCGAGCCCGCGATGTTGTGCCACACGGCGGCGATCGCGCCCGGGATGGCGGCCTCCGGGGAGAAGAACTTCCCGCCCATGCCGGAGGCCAGGCCCGCCGACTGGGTGGCGACCTCGATGGCCGTCGTGCGGCACGCGTCGCCCGGCATTGTGAACACCTTCGCGGCGACGTAGCCCAGGACGTAGCCGAACAGGTTGTGCAGCACGACCGCGGCGAAGACCAGCAGGCCGACGGACTTCAGCAGCTCGGTGTTCTTCGCCACCGCGGGGAACACGACGCCCCCGATGGCGACGATGGCCAGCCACGGCAGGATCGGCAGGATCACGTCGACGAACCGGTCGAACACCACGCGGATGACCAGGCCGCCGATGACCGGGATGAGGACGGTCTGCGCGAGCGTCCACGCCATGCCGACGCCATCGACGGGCGTGTCCGCGCGGGCCAGCAGCAGCATGATGACCGGCGTCAGCAGCGGCGACAGGATGGTCGAGACCGAGGTCATGGCGACGGACAGGGCGACGTCACCCTTGGCCAGGTACGCGACGACGTTCGATGCCGTGCCGCCCGGCACCGAGCCGAGCATGAGCAGGCCGACGGCCAGCGCGGGGTTCAGCCCCAGGAGCTTGGCGACGAGCACCGCCGCCAGCGGCATGATCACGTACTGCGCGACGACGCCGATGGCGATGGGCCACGGGCGGCGGGCGACCTCCTTCACGTCCGGGATGGTGAGGGTCAGGCCCATGCAGAACATGATCACGGCCAGCATCGGCGTGATGTACGCGCCGATGGGGATGAACGGTTCCGGCACCAGGAACGCGACGAGCGCGCCGATGAGGATGAACGCCGGGAAGGCGATGACGGCGATCGCCGCCGACTTCTCCTCCTTGGCCTCGGCCGACTCGTGCGTGGCGGCATCGGCGTGCAGTTTCGCGCTCATGGGCGACCTCCCTGTGTCGTGTCGTCGATGTCTCGTCGTCATGTCATGGCGCGGCGGTGCGCTCCGGCACCGGGCGCCGGTCGGCGCGGAAAAGTGGCGCGCGTCACCGACAGAAGTTCACTTTATGGGATCGCCTGTCCAATAAATGGGATCGGGGCCCGATCCGCGGGGGCACCCGCCCCGGGAATGTCGTGGGAATCGCCCCCGCCACCGTGCGACCCCATCTGCACACGCCACGGCCCCGCCGGCTGGGACTGCTCCGGCCCCGCCCCGCTCTCCTGATTTCGCCCGGTGACGTAGATTCCGTAGATTCCAAGGCATGGAGAGGATCCCCGTTGCCGTTCGCGTCGCACGCGCCCTGCGCGACGAGATCGTCGACGGCCACCACAACCCCGCGACCCGACTGTCGGAGCAGGTGCTCGCCGAGCGGCTGGGCGTGAGCAGGAACAGCCTGCGCGAGGCGTTCCGGATCCTGGAGCGCGACGGCTACGTCATCCACATCCCGAACCGCGGCGTGTTCATCCCGGAGGTCGACGCGGAGGAGGTCGAGCAGCTCTACGCCTTCCGCCGCGTCGCGGAGCTCGGCGCCATCGTGGAGATGACCCCCGATCAGATGCGCGGCTTCGCCCGCGACCTGCAGCCGATGGCCCGCCGCATCGAGAAGGCGATCCGCGAGGACGACTCCGTCATGCTCGGCCGCTCCAATGCGGATCTGCACATGAGCATCATCCGCTACGCCGGCTCGCCGGTGCTGGATCAGGCGGCGGCCGCGGTGTTCGTCCGCATGCAGCTCGCCATGCTGGCGACGGGCCGGACGCTGGAGCTGCGGATGCTGTTCTCCAAGCGGAACCTGGGCATCATCCGGGCCCTGGCGGCGGGCAACGGCCTGCGCACGCGTGCGGAGGTCCGCGCCTACCTCGACGCGAGCCTCGACGACGTCCTCGACGCATTCGGGGTGCCCCGCGATCAACGCCGCCCCCACCCGCAGCTGCCCTAGCATGCCGACGTCCCCGCGCACGCTAAAACTGAAGGCATGCGTGACGTTTCCCGGGTGGCGGTGTTCATGGCCGCGATGGTGTCACTGGTCGGCTGCGCCAAAGAGGAACAGATGATCGCGGACACGAATCCCCAGGTGGCGTGGGAGGTCTGCCGAGGCGAAACGGAATGCGAGCAGTCGGTGCGAAGCTGGTTGAGCTCCGGCACGCTCAGCTACGCTGACGACACCGACAACGACGGGCGCATCAGCGTGTCCGAGTACAGCATCGCGTACAAGCGAATCCTTCAGGAGGACCGGGACCGCGAGGAGGCGGCCGAGTCCTCGCGAGCCGCGGAATCCTCGCGAGCCGCGGAGTCCTCTCGGGCGCGAGAGAGCGAGGAGCGTGAGAGCCGCGCCCGGGAGCAGGCATACCAGGAGTCGCTTCGTTCCTCGGAGCGCAAGGAGCCGACGCCCACACCCCAGCAGCAGTCCTACCAGTGGCCGAGCCCGCCGAGCCCCGCCGGCGACGGTTTCGAGTGGTTCGCCCGCGGGCCGTACAGCTCGGCGTGGACGTGCGATCAGGGGGCCTCGACGTGGCCGTCGAACACCGGCACCTGCTTCCAGGGGCCGGACGGCTGGTACCACTACGCGATTCGGCAGGACCGGTAAAGCCGCTCCGCCAGGCGCCGCCAGGGAACGCCGCCAGACGCGGTGCACGCGCGGACTCGGCTCGCCGATTGCGGTGCCCGCGGACATCCCCGCGCAACGAGGTTCGCCCCGGTTCCACAGCGTCGACGCAGGGCGAGTCCTCGGAGACCGCCGACGCCGCGGATTACTCCGCCGGCCGGGCCCCGGGCCGGAATCCGGTGTTCTCCAGAACGTGCAGGGCGTCGTCGACGTCGGCGGGCGCCCCCGCCCCGCGCTCCGGCCAGGAGCCCACGTCACGCAGCCAACCGGCGACGACCGCGAGGGCATCGAGCTGCACCTCCCGCTGGTCGACGCCGTCGTCCCGGGCCTCGACGACCTGGGCCAGAGGGCGCTCATTCACCTCCGCCGCGTCGTCCGCCGCCCGCCCGGCGGTAGGTTGGGCAGCGCGAGTCTCCGGGTCCCGGGCCAGGGCTTGGGCCTCCTCCCGCGTCAGCGGCGGCCGTGGTGTCGCGCCGGAGCGCTCCAGCCCGCGCCGCAGCCATCGCGGCTCGAAGACCAGCGGCACGCGGTCGGCCACCAGCGGGCCGAGCGCCGGCAGCAGGGTACGGAACAGATTCGCCGTCGCCGCCGCATCACCGAGCGCCGCATGGGGGCGGTCATTGACCAGCCCAGCGGCCTCGAGGCAGTCGGCGAGCTTGCCGGACCGCGTCGGCAGCAGCCGCCGGGCGACCGGGATGGTGTCGATGGTCCACGCGTCGTCGGGCAGCTCGATGCCCATGGCGGCGAACTCCATGACGAGAAACCGCCGTTCGAACGCCGCGTTGTGGGCGACGACGATGCGGCCCCCGATGAGGCCCGAGAACGTCCCGGCGATCTCGGCGAACTCCGGCGCCATGGCGACGTCGGCGGCGGTGATGCCGTGGACGTCCGTCGGCCCGACGTCGCGGCGGGGCTGAACGAGGGTCTCCCACCGTCCCTCCTCCGCCCCGTCGGCGTCCAGCAGGACCAGACCGATCTCCAGGATCCGGTCGTGGACGGAAAAGCCCGTCGTCTCGCAGTCGAGGACCGCGAAGCCGGGCCGGTCGGCGGCGGTCGCATCGTCGTTCACGTCAGCGTTCACACCGCCAGGCTATCGGCGCCCCCGACATCGGACCTGCGCCTCCCCCGCGCTCCGCACTGTCGGCAACGTCGGCCACTCGCGTAACTTGCGAAACATTAGTAACATCAGCATCACGTGCGGTCCCGTGCGCGCTCCATCGCGCGCGGATTGACGAAAGGAACCGAGAACATGGCCAACTTCATCGCAGCCGCTCTCGCGGGCCTCCTGCCGTTCTCCTCCCTGCTGCCGGCCTCCGGCAGCATGGACTGGGGATCGTCGAGCATCTCCGGCCCTGAGCGGGACGAGCAGCCCTCCGTCACCGACCCGGCCCCGGCGCCGGCAGAGTCGGAGATCCAGAAGGAGATGCGCGAGGCGCTCAACCGCTACCGCGAGGACAATGGCGTCGCGCCGGTCAAGGCGCTGACCGAGCTGAACGTCGTCGCGCAGGACTGGGCCGAGAAGATGGCCAAGGACGACAAGATGCGCCACAACCCGCTGTACACCGCCTCCTACCCGCGCGGCTGGATGTTCGCGGGCGAGAACGTCGCGCAGAACTGGGAGGGCGTCGACGCCGACGATCTGGTCGCCCAGTGGGCCGAATCCGAGGGCCACCGCCGCAACATGCTGGACACCCGCTTCACCCACGCGGGCTTCGGCTTCGCCACCACCGAGGATGGCAAGGTCTACGCCGTCCAGGACTTCGCCCAGTACAACGGCGATCCGGTCGACGGCCCGCCGATCTCCCCGTTCAACCCGGGCTCCGACGACAAGTCCGGGGAGAAGACGGACGAGAAGACCGGCGACGCCACGGCCGGCGAGAACGACGCCACCGCGGACGACGCGAAGTCCGGCGACCGGGGCACCGGCGACGCGAAGGACGGGAAGCCGACCTCCGACGCCAAGAAGTCCGGGGCCACCCCGTCCGCCGACACCACCGAGCCGGGCGAGGCCGCGGGCGAGAATGCCACCACGACCAGCGGGGACGACACGAAGTAGCGCCACCCGCCGGATCCGGCTCCGTCAGTTCAGCCCGCCGCGGCGCAGGCCCATCCACGCGCACGCGCCGGCGACGAGCGCCAGAGCCACCAGCCACGGAACCAGCCCGCCCCAGCCGAAGGCGCCGAAGACGTGGCCGGAGACCCAGCCGACGATGGACGAGCCGGCGTAGTAGCTGAACAGGTACGTCGAGGACGCCTCGGCGCGGTCGCGGCGGGCGACGAGGCCCACCGACGACGACGCTACGGAGTGGGCGACGAAGAACGCGCCCGTGAACAGCGCGATGCCGAGGAGCAGCGCCGGCAGCCACGGCACCGCGACGAGGCCGAGCGCGGCGACGGCCGTCAGCGACGCCCCGACGATGGCGGTGCGCCGACCAACGGACTGTGCCCAGCCGCCGGCGCGCGCCGCAGTCCACGTACCCGCCAGGTACAGCAGGAACACGAACCCGACGATGGCGGGCTCCAGCCCGAAGGTGCGGGACAGGCGGAAGCCGACGTAGTTGTACAGCGACACGAACGCGCCCATGAACAGGAACGCCAGGACGTAGAGGCCCAGCAGGCGCGGGTCCCGCACGTGGCCGGCGATGGCGCGGGCCTCGCCGCCGAGCGTCAGGCGCTTCGGGGAGAAGCGGCGCTGCCGCGGCAGCAGGCGCCACGTGGCGATGGCGAAGCACAGCGCCACGATCGAGCTGACCAGCAGCGCGGTGCGCCAGCCGGCGAACTCCAGGACGATCGACGGGATGATGCGGCCCAGCAGCCCGCCGACCGTGGTGCCCGCGACATAGAGGCCCATGACCCTCGGGACGTGATCGCGGTGGATCTCCTCCGACACGTACGTCATGGCGACGGCGGGCACTGCGGCGACGATGGCACCCTGCACCAGGCGCAGCGCGATGAGCGCGCCGACCGACGGCACCGCCGACAGCGCCAGGCCCAGCACCGTGGCCGCGATGGCGCCGATGACGATGACGGTGCGCCTCCCGAACCGCTCCGACAGCACGGAAACCGGCACGATGGCGCACGCCAGTGCACCCGTCGCGGCGGAGACGGTCAGCGCGGCGGTGGCCGGCGAGATGGCCATGTCCTCGCTGAGCACCGGCAGCAGCGCCTGCGTGCAGTACAGCGCCTGGAAGCTGGCCAGGCCCGCGAACAGTGCCGCGACGATCGCGCGGCGATAGCCCGGGTCGCCGGGGCGCAGCCCCTCGGTGGGCGACTCAGCGACGGGGCCG
>JAEWGK010000237.1 GCA_023388385.1 Actinomycetes bacterium
ATGAGCAGCAGGACCGTCGCGAAGGCCTTCGCGCGGCGCAGTTCCCCGCGCTTGCGGGCCTCGGTTTCCGGGGACGGGCCGGGAACGGGCAGGGGCTGGCGGACGTGTTCGGGCATGCCCCCATTTAACTCCCGCCGGGATCGACGCGACGCCCCCGCCCGGTTCCCGGGCGGGGGCGTCGGTGGAGGTGCCGGCGCGGGCGCCGGACGCGGGTCTCCTAGTGGTGACCGCCGTACGTCCGGACGTACTTGCGGTACTCCTTGCGGCCCAGGTGGATCATCAACCAGCCGCCGATGTCGAGCACCAGGGCCATGATGAGGCCGCCCCACAGGAAGGCCTGGGAGTTGAAGTCGCCGCCGGCCCCGACAATCTGGCCGGAGGCGTCGATGTAGCCCTGCGTGTGGGAGCTGTGGGTGCCGAAGACCGTCACCGAGAGACCGAAGATGAAGATTCCCCAGCCGGCGAGGGACGCCAGGATCATGCCCATGCCGAGCCAGGTGGACGTGCGGTGCAGGGACGAATACTCGGCGTTGAGGCTCTGCGGAACATAGCCCTCGACGAAGTGCTCCTCGCCTGGGTACCGTTCGATCTTGTTGACAGTGGCCATGATTTGCTGTGTCCTTCCTTAGAACCCGCTCAACGGATTATCAGCTTAGCCGATGTCAGTCGTCCTTGGAACGGAAGGCCGCGCGGGCCCGCTCCTTGGTGATGGCCGCGACCGCGGTGAGCGGGATGCCGGCCGGGCAGACCTCGGCGCACTCGCCGAACAGCGAGCAGGGGCCGAAGACGGTCTCGACCTGATCCACCATCTTGCGGGCGCGCTTGCCGCGCTCCTGCTTGCCCATCGGCAGCAGGGACAGGTGCACCAGCTTGGCGCCGGTGAACAGGTGCGCCGCGCCGTTCGGGCAGGCGGCGACGCAGGCGCCGCAGCCGATGCAGGCCGCGTGGTCGAGCGCGCGCTCGGCGGTCTGGTGGTTGACGTGCAGCGTATCGGCGTCGGGGGCGGTGCCGGCCATGACCGACACGAAGCCGCCCTTCTCCATCACGCGGTCCAGCGCGGAGCGGTCCACGACCATGTCCTTGATGACCGGGTACGCCGCGGAGCGGAACGGCTCGATCTTCAGGGTGTCGCCGTCGCTGAACTGGTGGAGGCGCTGCTGGCAGGCCGGGGTGTTGCGCCCCGGGCCATGCGGGCGCCCGTTGACGTTCAGGCCGCAGGTGCCGCAGATGCCCTCGCGGCAGTCGGACGCGAACGCGAAGGGTTCGCGGCCGGATTCGACGTACTTGGAGTTGACGTGATCGAGCAGCTCCAGGATGGACATCTCCGGGACGGCGTCGTCGACGTCCACGGACTCGAAGTGCCCCTCCGACTGCGGGCCGGCCTGCTTCCAGATTTCAAGATGCAGCTTCATTACTTGTAATTCCTCGTCATCAGGGGGACCTCGTCGAACGTCAGCGGCTCCGCGTGGCGGATGAACTCGCAGTTGTCCTTCAGCTCCCAGGGGTGGCCGTTGTCGCCGCGCTCCCACGCGGAGACGAAGCACCAGTTGGCGTCGTCGCGCTCGGCCTCGCCCTCGGCGTCGATGTGGTCCTCACGGTAGTGGGCGCCACAGGACTCGTCGCGGTCCAGGGCGTCGATGCACATGAGCTCACCCAGGTCGAGGTAGTCGGCCACGCGGGCCGCGTACTCGAGCTGCTGGTTCATCTCGTTCTGCTCGCCCGGGATGAACAGGTCCTTCCAGAACTCGTCGCGGATGCGGCGGACGTTCTCGAGGCCCTCGGCCAGATCCTTGGTGTTGCGGGCGACGCCGCAGACGCGGTACAGCTCCTCGCCCAGCTGGCGGTGGAAGTACTCGGCGCCGTGGGAGCCGCCGATGGACATGAGCTTGTCCAGGCGGGCCTGCGCGCGGTCCTTCGCGGCCTGGGCCTCGGGGGCGTCCTCCGGCAGGCGCTCGGTGCCGAGCAGCGGGCCGAGGTAGTTCGGGACGGAGAACGGCAGGGTGAACCAGCCGTCGACCGACGCGGACAGCAGGGAGTTCGCGCCCAGACGGTTGGCGCCGTGGTAGGTCCACGAGCACTCGCCGCCGGTGAACAGACCCGGGATGGAGGTCATCTGGTTGAAGTCGCTCCACAGCCCGCCCATGGTGAAGTGGCAGGTCGGGGCGATGCGCATCGGGACCTCGTACGGGTCCTCGCCGATGGCCTCCTCGTACATCTGGATCAGGTTGGAGTAGCGCTCGCGGATGGTGTCCTTGCCCAGCCGCGCGATGGCGTCGCCGAGGTCCAGGTACACCGAGTTGTGCAGCGGGCCGACGCCGTAGCCGGCGTTGATCTGCTGCGCGTTCGCGCGGGACGCGACGTCGCGCGGGACCAGGTTGCCGAACGCCGGGTAGCGGCGCTCCAGGAAGTAATCGCGCTCGTCCTCCGGGATGTCGTTGGCCGGCCGGTCGTCGCCCTTCTGCTTCGGGGTCCAGATGCGCGCGTCGTTGCGCAGGGACTCCGACATCAGGATGGTCTTGGACTGCCAGTGGGCGTTGACCGGGAGGCCGGTCGGGTGGAACTGGATGAACGACGGGGACGCGAAGTAGGCGCCCTGCTCATACGCGCGCATGATGGCGGACGCGTTCGAGTTCTTGGCCAGCGTGGACATGTGGTACACGTTGCCGTACCCGCCGGTGCCCAGGATGACCGCGTGCGCGGTGTGGACCGTGAGCTCGCCGGTGATGAGGTTGCGGAAGACCGCGCCCTGGCAGCGGCCGTCGGCGACGATCAGGTCCACCATGTCGTGGTGGGTGAACATCTCGACGTGGCCCAGGCCGACCTGGCGCTGGAGCGCGGAAGCCGTGGACAGCTGCAGCTGCTGGCCCGTCTGGCCGCGGGTGTAGTAGGTGCGGGACACCTGGACGCCGCCGAAGGAGCGGGTGGCCAGGGTGCCGCCGTACTCGCGGGCGAACGGTGCGCCGATGGCGTTCATGTGGTCGATGACGCGGACCGACTCCTCGGCCAGGCGCCAGCAGTCGTTCTCGCGGCAGCGGAAGTCGCCGCCCTTGACCGCGTCCTTGACCAGGCGGTACGTGCCGTCGTTGTCGACCTTCTTGCCGCGGGCGGAGTTGACGCCGCCCTGCGCCGCGATGGAGTGGGCGCGGCGCGGGGCGTCGTGGTACGTGAAGGACTTCACGTCGTAGCCGAGCTCGCCGAGCGCGGCGGCCGCGGCGCCGGCCGCGAGACCGGTGCCGACGACGAGGATGCGGAACTTCGCGCGGTTCAGCGGCGAAACAAGGTTGTAGTGGTCCTTCTGGTAGGTCCAGTGGTCCCGCATGCGGACCTTGTCGCCGGGGCTGTTGTCGGACAGGACCTTGCCGGGCTTGACGCCGGCGACGCAGCTCTCCGGGTGGCGGAAGTCCGTGTCCGGGGTGATGGCAGTGGCTTCAGACATTGTTATCCGTTACTCCTTACGCCCTAGCGACCCAGTCCGGCCAGGACGGCGACGGGGATCGAGATGTTGCCGACGACCACGAGCAGCGGGATCAGGCCGGACAGGAACAGGAGCACCTTGCGCCAGCGGTGGCCGGTGATGCCCAGGTCGCTGGTGGCGGTCCACAGGCCGTGGGACAGGTGCAGCAGCAGCGCCAGCTGGGCGATGATGTACCAGATGGCGACGGCCGGGCGGCTGAACGACGCGACGACGTTGGCGTAGGCCTCGCCGTGGGCGAAGTCCTGCGGGGCGACCGCGGCGCCAATCGTCAGATCGAGCAGGTGGAAGATGATGAAGGCCAGCAGCACGACGCCGGTGACGATCATCGAGCGGGCGGTGAAGGTGTTCCAGTTGGACACCATGCCCTTGCGGCGGAACTTGCCGCGGGACTTCCGGGCCCGGCCGTGCAGGGCGAAGGCGCCGTACACGTGCAGGATCAGGGCGACGAGCAGGACGATTCGGAAGATCCACAGCACGCCCTCCTCCGGGACGGCGGGGGAGCCGACCGAGCGCAGGAAGTGGGCGTAGGCGTTGTAGTGCTCCTCGCCCGTGAAGATCTTCAGGTTGCCCACCATGTGGACGATAACGAAGAGCCCGAAGATGACGCCGGTGACGGCCATCGTCAGCTTCAGGGCCCAGGACGGGAACTTCGGCCGCTCGCGGAGCGGATCCGTCGTGATTTTGCCGTGCGCAATCGCGTCACGGTTGGAACTAGTAACAGTCATGGCACCTCCAGTGTCACGTTCACTTTAAATTCCCTGAGCGCCGCAACACCATTCCACCCCCGTACGGGTGGACATTCCAGCCTTCACCCCCCGTTTCGGCTCAATTTCTCTCAGGTTAGGCGATCCTAGGCTGGTTTTCGGGCGCCCCCTTCGCCCGCTCTGCCCGTTTTCGACGCCGAATCACCCCCGACCGCCCCCGGCATCGCGATGACGTGCGGAAACAGAGGGGCCTCACCCGACCCTGCGGAACGCGGGTGCGGGCGGGGACCCGGGCGGGGCCGTCGGGGACGCCACGCCCCGGATCGGTCAGTCCCCATCCCCCGGGGCCCGGTCCGGGTCGGCGCCGCCGTCAGCGTCGTCAGGCACGTCCCCCTCGGCGCGGCTGACGCGATCCCCGACCACGACGGTGAGCGGCTCGCGATCCACGATGACCTCGTGGCCGCCGACATCGATGGGGCCGATCGCGCTGTCGCCCTCCTCCAGCACCACCTCAACCGTCCGCGCGCGAACGGTGACGCGCATCCGGCAGCCGTGGACCGTGACGCGGTAGGTCAGGCCCTCCCAACCATCCGGCAGGCGCGGGTCGATGGAGAAGCGCCCGCCGTGGTCCCGGAAACCGCCGAATCCGCTGACGAGCGACTGCCACACGCCCCCGGCCGAGGCGACGTGGACGCCGTCGGCGGTGTTGCCGTGCAGGTTCGCCAGGTCGACGTAGAGGCCGCGGAGGAAGAAGTCCATCGCGGAATCCCCGTAGCCGACCTCCGCCGCGACGATGGATTGGACGACGGCGGACAGCGTCGAGTCCCCGGTCGTCAGCGGGTCGTAGTAGTCGTAGTCCGCCCGCTTCTGCTCCAGCGTGAACTGATCGCCCCGCAGGAACAGCGCCAGCACGACGTCGGCCTGTTTGATGATCTGGTGCCGGTAGATGGTCAGCGGGTGGTAGTAGAGCAGCAACGGGCGCTTCGGGCCCACCTCCGGATCGTCGAGGTTCCAGCGCTTGCGCAGCAGGAACTGGTCGTCCTGCGGGTGGATGCCCAGCTCCTCGTTGAAGTTGATGTACATGGCGGCGGCGGCCTCCTCCCACTCGAGGACCTCCGCGTCCTCCAGGTGGTGCCGGTGGACGACCGCGAGAAACTCCTCCGGCCGCTCGCGCCGCATCTGCCCGACGACGTCCGCCGCGGCAGAGAGATTGAACTGCGCCATGAGGTTCGTGTACAGGTTGTTGTTCACGACGGTGTTGTACTCGTCGGGGCCCGTCACCGAGTGGATGTGGAACTCCGACCGGTCGGGGCTGAAGAACCCGAGCGACATCCAGAACCGCGCCGTGGCGACGAGCAGGTCGATGCCCTCGCGCAGCAGGAAGTCGACGTCGCCGGTGGCGTAGACGTACTTCATCAGCGCGTACACGATGTCCGCGTCGATGTGGTACTGCGCCGTGCCGGCCGCGTAGTACGCCGACGACTCCAAGCCGTTGATGGTGCGCCACGGGAACAGGGCGCCGTCGTGGGCCAGCTCGTCGGCGCGGGAGTGCGCCGCGTCGAGCATGTTGTAGCGGAACCGCAGGGCGGATCGCGCCAGCGCCGGCGCCGTGTAGGTGAGAAACGGCAGGACGTAGATCTCCGTGTCCCAGAAGTAGTGCCCGCCGTAGCCCGTGCCCGTCATGCCCTTCGCGGGGATGCCCTGCACCTCCGCGCGGGCAGAGGCCTGGATGAGCTGGTACAGGTTCCAGCGCACGGCCTGCTGAAGCTCCGGGCGGTTGTGGATGACGACGTCCGAGCGCTCCCAGAACCGCTCCAGCCACTCCTGCTGGTTCTCCTGCAGCGCGCGCAGGCCGACGCGACGGGCGCGGTTCAGCGTGCGGGCGCAGCGGAACGCCAGCTCCTCACCGTGGACGTGGCGGGAGGAGTGGTAGGCGACGAACTTCTCCAGCCGGATGACGGTCCCCTGCACCGCGTTGACGTGGTACAGCACCGACGCGGAGTCCTCCCCCACGGTGACGTCGGTCTCCGTGAAGAGGTCCTGCCCGTCCGGCGCCGTCACCGACACCTCGTGGTCCATGCCGCACGCCACGGTCATGCCGGAGCGGGCACAGCGGTACGCCAGGGTCACGCGGCCCGTCTCGTCGGTGGTCTGCAGCGTGGGTATGAGGACGCGCTCGTCGAGCGTCTCGCCGCGGCGCGGGTCCATCTCCTGGCCCTGGGCGTTGGCGGAGTCGTGGTACTCGTCCTCGCCGTCCTGGCGGTTGAGGATCTGGGAGTTGACGACGACGGCGGCGTCGGAGTCGAGCAGCTCGATCTCCAGGCTCATCACCGCCAGGTGCTTCTCCTGGAACGACACCATCCGGTCGGCGGTGACGCGCACCTTCTTGCCGCCCGGCGTACGCCAGATGAAGGAGCGGCGCAGGACGCCCTCGCGGAAGTCCAGGCTGCGCTCGTAGCCGAACGTCTCCGCGTTGGCCAGGCGCAGCGGCTCGTCGTCGATGTAGAGGCGCATCGCCTTGGCGTCGGGGGCGTTGATGATGGTCTGGCCCTCGCGTGCCAGGCCGTACGCGTCCTCCGCGTGGCGGATCGGCCACGTCTCGTGGAGGCCGTTGATGAACGTGCCGTGCTCTGCGGAGTCGCGGCCCTCCGGCGGGTTGGCGCGCATGCCGATGTACCCGTTCGACAGCGCGAACAGCGTCTCCGCCAGGCCCAGCGGCAGCCCGTGCGGCGTCGTCTCCGTGAGGCGCCACTCGTCGACCGGCGTGACGTCGCGGTTCATCAGACCTTCGGCGTCGACCAGGTGGTGATGACTATCGGCGCGGCCCGCGGGGAAGTCTCGGCGGGCCCGGCGGCGCTCCTCCGAGGTCCGCGACGCCGCCGCGGCCGCCGCCGACGCCATGCCGCCGACGTATGGGGCTGCGTGCGAGACGGCCATCTGCTCGGCCTCGCACCGCTCCTCCGCACCGGCGCGTGCGCCGGAGCCCGGATCGACGGTGGTTCGATCCTGCGTCATCGGACCAGCTCCCCCAGGTCGGCGACGACGACGTTGGCGCCGGCGGCCAGCAGCTCGTCGCGGCCGGCGCCCCGATCGACGCCGACGACCAGTCCGAATTTTCCGGCGGCGCCGGAGCGCACGCCCGACAGCGCGTCCTCGACGACCACGGCGCGTTCCGCCGGGACGCCGAGCTTCCGCGCCGCCGCCAGGTAGGTGTCCGGGGCGGGCTTCCCGGGCAGGCCCTCCTCGTTCGCGACCTCGCCGTCGACGACGACGGCGAAGCGGTCGAGCAGGCCCGCGGCCCGCAGCACCGGCACCGCGTTGCGCGAGGAGCTGACGACGGCCAGGGCCGGGCCATCCTCTGCCGCGGCGAGCGCGTCGAGGAGGGCGACCGAGCCCGGGTACGGGTCGACGCCGTCGGCAACGCGCGCCAGGAAGTCGCGGTTCTTCCGCTTGCCCAGACCGACGACGGTGTCGTCCTCAGGCGCGTCGTCCTCCGAGCCGTCCGGCAGCTCGATGCCGCGGGAGGCGAGCAGCGCCCGGATGCCCTCGTCGCGGCGGCGGCCGTCGAGGTGCTCGAAGTAGTCGGCGCCGGTGTAGGGGTCCGCGCCGCGGGCGTGGAGGAACGCGGAGAACATGTCCCCCCAGGCGGCCTCGTGGATGTCGGCGGTCGGCGTGAGCACGCCGTCCAGGTCGAACAGCACCGCGCCGTATCCGGCGAGGTCAAGTGCGGCGTCCGTCGTCATGGGCGATGTCCTTCGGAGTCGGGGACTTCGGGCGCGTCCCAGCCTAGCGGGCGCGGCGGGCCCGCCCCGGAAACGGGCCCGCGCCCGCGGCGCCCGCCCGGACGGTCAGCGCCTTCCGGCGTGGCGGTGCGCCTTCATCCGGTTGCCGCAGGCCTTCATCGAGCACCACTGGCGCCTCCCGCCGTTGGAGCGGTCCTCGAACAAGATGCCGCACCGCGGCTCGGCGCACTCCTTGAGCCGGCCGGCGGCGTCGGTGCCGAAGAATTCGACGGCGTCGCGGGCCACGAAGCCCAGCACCTGCTCCGGGGTCAGGTCGGGGATCAGATGCAGGCCGCCGGCACCGGCGCCCAGGGCGCCCGTGGGCGCGCGGCCGGCCCACAGGTTGACCGTCGCCACCGCATCGGCGACGGGCACCGCCGGCGGGGCCGCTGCGCCGAGACGTTGCTCGGC
>JAEWGK010000039.1 GCA_023388385.1 Actinomycetes bacterium
GCCTCCCGTAGGAGTCTGGGCCGTGTCTCAGTCCCAATGTGGCCGTCCACCCTCTCAGGCCGGCTACCCGTCGCCGCCTTGGTAGGCCATTACCCCACCAACAAGCTGATAGGCCGCGGGCCCATCCTGCACCGAAAAAACTTTCCACCCCAACCCTTACGCTGAGGTCCTATCCGGTATTAGACCCAGTTTCCCAGGCTTATCCCGAAGTGCAGGGCAGGTCACCCACGTGTTACTCACCCGTTCGCCACTCGTGTACCCCAGCAAGCTGAGGCCTTACCGTTCGACTTGCATGTGTTAAGCACGCCGCCAGCGTTCGTCCTGAGCCAGGATCAAACTCTCCACAAAAAAGACTTTTAAGCGAAAAGCCCAAAACCTGACAAAAAAGAACAAACAACAAACCAACCCGAAAACAAGCTGGCCTGGCATTCATCCAAAAAAACAAAACTCAAACAACCACGCCACCGACTCCACACAAACGCGCGGGGCGCACACCACCAGCCAACCCCCGACAAGGGAAAAAAGGGGCCAAGCCAGAAGCACGCACCAGGCAACGCAGCCAAAAAATGTTCAAGCGTCATTGGCAAAAAAGGATTCAACAGCCCCGCCAAAAAAGAGCTGCCGGCACCCACCAATCACCAATAACCAAATGACTTGCAAATAGTACATCGGCACACTATCGAGTTCTCAAAAAACACGCGCACACCAGGACGACAACCCCGAAAGGCCCCGTCCCGAGCAGCAAGAGTGAAGCTTAGACCATCTCGTAACCGAGTGTCAAACCCAGACGAACCAGAACCACAACAGCCCCAGAACCCCAGGTGAACTCCACCCCAACCAACGCAACCAGCCAAGCACCACCCCGATACACACCGAAGCGAACCCGCCAGCCGCGCTGGCCCGGACGAATATACGCAGGGTCCCGTCGCAAAGCAAAAGACCAGGTGGGCGGGTCCGTGCGCTCGATTCGCGGCTACCCGGTGACGCGGACGCCGGCGAAGCTCTTCTTGCCGCGGCGCAGCACGATCCAGGAGCCGTGGAGCAGGTCGTGCTCCGCCGGGGTCCACTCCTCGTCGGAGATGCGCTCGTTGTTGGCGTAGGCACCGCCCTCCTTGATGGTGCGGCGGGCCTCGCCCTTCGACTTCGCCAGGCCAGAGGCGACCAGCAGGTCGACGATGGTGCGAGGTTCGCCGGCGCCGATCTCGGCGACCTCGGTCTCCGAGACCGCGGAGGCGAGGGTGCGCTCGTCCAGGTCGTGCAGCTCGGCTCGGCCGAACAGCGCCTGGGCGGCGAGCTCGACGGCGCGAGTCGCGTCCTCGCCATGGACCAGCGTGGTCATCTCCTGCGCCAGACGGCGCTGGGCCTCACGCCTGAACGGGCGCTCGGCAACCGCGGTCTCGTACTCCCCGATCTCCTCGCGGGTGAGGAACGTGAACCAGCGGAGGTAGTCGATCACGACGGAGTCGCCGGCGTTGATGAAGTACTGGTACCAGGAGTACGGGCTGGTCAACTCCGGGTCGAGCCACAGCTTGCCGCCGCCGGTGGACTTGCCGAACTTCTTGCCCTCGGCGTCGGTGACCAGCGGCACGGTAAGCCCGTGGACCTTCTCGCCGTCGACGCGACGGTTGAGGTCGACGCCGGAGACGATGTTGCCCCACTGATCGGAGCCTCCGATCTGCAGGCTGCAGCCGTACTCGCGGCGCAGGTGCAGGAAGTCGTTGGCCTGCAGCAGCATGTAGGAGAACTCGGTGTAGCTGATGCCGTCGTTCTCCAGGCGGCGCTTGACCGTCTCGCGGTCGAGCATGGTGTTGAGCGAGAAGTTCTTGCCCAGGTCGCGCAGGAACTCCACGACGGACATCGACGCTGTCCAGTCCGCATTGTTGACCAGCAGGCCACGGCCCTCGCCGAAGTCGATGAAGCGGCGCAGCTGGCCTTCGATGGACGCGACGTTGGCCGCCAGCGTCTCCTCGTCCAGCATGGAGCGCTCGCCGACGTCGCGCGGGTCGCCGATCATGCCGGTCGCGCCGCCGGCGACGGCGATCGGCCGGTGGCCGGCCTCCTGCAGCCGCTTCAGCATGATGAGCGGCACCAGGTGCCCGGCGTGCAGCGACGACGCCGTCGGATCGAAGCCGACATAGGCCGTCAGCGGTCCCTTCGCCGCCTCCTCGCGCAGGGCGTCGAGGTCGGTGGACTGCGCGATGAGACCGCGCCACTGCAGTTCGTCGATGATGTTTCCGTTGCTCACGGGGTCACATCGTAGCCGGTCGGCCCAGGTTCGCCGGGTGCGGGTGCCGCGGGGCGCGGCCCCATTCACTCGAGCCCGTCGCCCCGCGGGTGCGCACGGTAGGCGGACACGCGCTCGCCGTCGAGCCACAGTCGCCAGGGGCGTTGCGACGCTCGCCGCAGCCCGACCCGGGGCCCGCGCCGGACGACGCCCGCGGGGACTTCCTCCGCGGCGGGCATGAGACGGATCCGGGAGGCGTCGTCGCGCAGGTCCGCGCCGTAGTCCTCCAGGGTGATGCCGAGGGCTTCGGCGACGTTGCCCGGGCCGGCCGACAGCCGCGCGGGCGGGACGTCGCCGCGGCGGCCGCGGACGGCGTCCAGGCCCGCGTCGACGCGGACCGTGCGCAGCAGCACGCCGCCGCCGACGCCGTCGGGGCCGCACGTAATGTTGGCGCAGTGGTGCAGCCCGTAGGAGCGGTAGACGTACAGGTGCCCGGCGGGGCCGAACATCACCGCGTTGCGGGCCGTGGGACCCGGCCAGGTGTGCGCGCCTGGGTCCGGCCACGGGGATCCCTCGGGCCCGCCGTATGCCTCGACCTCAACAATCGCGGCCTCGATGCCCTCGGCGGGGACGATGAGGCGGGCGCCGAGCAACGCCTCCGCTGCCTCGGGCGGCGAGGTGGACAGCGCAGCGCGCAGGGGATCGGCATCCGGCGCCCGCCCGTCCGTCACTTCGGCCAGTCGACGGCCTCGTCGGAGAGGAGGACCGGGACGCCGTCGTCGATGCGGTACGCGATGCCCAGGCGCGGGTTGACCAGCACCTGCTCGCCCTCCAGGTACTCCAGCGGCCCGCGGTCGCGCGGGCAGGCGAGGATCTCCAGCAGCGTCGGATCAAGGCTCATGGCGGAAATCCTACCGGTCGGCGTGCCGCTCCCCGGCCATCGCGCGCGCGAGGCGCTCACCCGCGCACCGGGGCGACCGCCCACGCCCGGGAGGCAGCGGAGGCCTCCTTCACGCGGCCGAGCTGCTCGGCGACGCGCGGGCCCGCGGTGCCGCCGCGGGTGTCGCGGCTGGAGACGGCGCCGTCGACGGTGAGCACCTCGCGGACCTGCGGGGTCAGTGCTTCGTGGACGCCGGCGAGCTCCTCGTCCGTCAGCTCG
>JAEWGK010000051.1 GCA_023388385.1 Actinomycetes bacterium
CTCCAGGGCCGCGGCGACGGCCGGGGCAGCCGGATCCGCCGCCGGCGCCGCGGCGAGCCACGCCACCGCGGCGTCGCGCAGCTCCGCGCCGCGAGCCCGCTCGATCCCCGTCATGTCCATGGTCCCCTCCCCGCCGCGGCCGGGCGGCCGCCGTCGGGGCACATGGTGCCGCCCGGGGCGTCGTCACGCACGATCCGGTGAGAGGTTGTCCACCATGACGCCGGTCACTGACGGCGCACGGCGCGGGTCTCCCCTTGGGCCGCGGGCGTCCCATCGGCCACAATGGACGCGATGACTACCGATAATCCCCATATTCCCGATACGCCGGACGGCACCGGCGCCGCAGACCGCACCGCCGGCGAGCACGGCAAGGGCGCGCTGCCCTACGGCCGGCCGCTCCAGACCGAGTTCAGCGATGACCTCGACTTCCCCCGCATCGGCGGCGTCAGCTTCCGCCGCGGCACCCTGACCGACAACCAGGCGCGGACCTGGGAGGAGAACTGGGACCGCTACGGCCGCACGCTGTCCGACGACGTCATCGACGTGGAGGAATGGTTCGGCCGCCCCGGCCCGGCGGTCGTCGAGATCGGCTGCGGCACCGGCACCTCCACCGTCGCGATGGCGCCGAAGGAGGCCGACCACAACATCATCGCCGTCGAGCTGTACAAACCCGGCCT
Organism: Actinomycetes bacterium; assembly: GCA_023388385.1. Classification (GTDB taxonomy): domain Bacteria; phylum Actinomycetota; class Actinomycetes; order Mycobacteriales; family Mycobacteriaceae; genus Corynebacterium. Next base: position 678 of record JAEWGK010000051.1, read on the forward strand.
GGCGAAGCTCCTCGGCGCGGCCGTGCGCGGCGGCGTGGACAACATCCGCATGGTCCGCGGCGATGGCGTCGAGGTCCTGCAGCGCATGATCGCCCCCGGCTCGCTCGCCGGCGTCCGGATCTTCTTCCCGGACCCGTGGCCGAAGGCCCGCCACCACAAGCGGCGCATCATCCAGTCGGGCACGCTGCGCCTCATCGCGTCGCGCCTGGCGCCCGGCGGCGTCCTCCACGTCGCCACCGACCACCCGGGCTACGCGGAGTGGATCGCGGAGCTCGTCGACGTCGAGCCGGCCCTCGAGCCCGTGCCGTGGCCGTGGCCGGAGTCGCCGCTGCTGCTCGACCGCCCGACCACCAAGTTCGAGGCCCGCGGCCTGGACCTGGACTACAGCATCCACGAGTTCGTGTGGCGCCGCCGCGAGGGCGTCTCCGCCGAGGTCCACGTCGCGCACGATCCCGCGCGTGACGACGCCCCCGACGCCGATCGCGCCGACGCGCCCGCGGATGCCGCGCCCGCCACCACCGCCGACTCCGAAGAAGGTGCCCGATGAGCGTCAACCGCCACCAGTACCGCTCCGCCGCGCAGGACTTCCCGACCATGCTGCTGGTCTGGGACGCGCCGAACATCGACATGGGCCTGGGCTCCCTGCTGGGCGCCCGCCCGACGGCCGTGCATCGCCCACGGTTCGACGCCGTCGGCCGCTGGCTCGTCGAGCGCACCATCCGGCTGTCGGAGGACCTCGGCGAGGACGTCGAGCCGGAGGCGACCGTCTTCACCAACGTCGCCCCCGGCGGCGCGGAAACCGTCCGCCCGTGGGTGGAGGCGCTGCGCAACGTCGGCTTCGCCGTCTTCGCCAAGCCGAAGCTGGCGGAGGACGACGACATCGACCCCGACATGCTCGGCCACATCGCGCGCCGAGACGGCGAGGGCGTCCTGCGCGGCCTCGTCGTCGCCAGCGCCGACGGCCGCAATTTCCAGGACGAGCTGGAGGAGATCGCCGCCCGAGGCATCCCCGTCACCGTCATCGGATTCCACGAGCACGCCGCGTGGGCACAGCACTCGGACATGCTGGAGTTCGTCGATCTCGAGGACATCGACGGCGTCTTCCGCGAGCCGCTGCCGCGCGCCGACCTGGACAACCTTCCGGACGAGGGCGCCTGGCTGCAGCCGTTCCGCCCGCTCACCGACCTGCTCGCGGGGAGGTAGCCGGCCGTGTTCTTCCGCTGGGGCGCCTTCGCCGCCCGCCACCGCATCCTCATTCCCCTCGCCGTCGTCGCGGCCATCGTGGTGCTCTACCTGCTGGCCGGCACGAAGCTCGGCGAGCGCCTGGACACCGAGGGCTGGGACGACCCCGGCTCCGAATCGACGCAGGCCGCGCGGATCGAGGAGGAGGTCTTCGGCCGCGACGACTCCGGCGACGTCATCGTGCTGATCGACGCCCCGGAGGGCTCAACGGTCGACGATCCGGCGTTCGCCGAACGGGTCAACGACCACTTCGCCGCGCTCCAGCGCGACCACGACGCGAGCATCTCGCACGTCACCAGCTACTTCGAGACGCATTTCGCCCAGCAGGCCACGCCGGACAAGAAGACGGCGTTCGTCTCCATCGGCCTGGAGGGCACCGCGGACGAGGTGCTGAAGAACTACCGCGCCATCGAGGACGACATCCCCGCCGAGGGCATCGACATGCAGATCGCCGGCGCGACGCCCATCGCGGGGGCGCTGGACGAGGGCATGGCCGGCGACATCCGGCGCGCCGAACTCGTCGGCCTGCCCGTCGTCGCCGTCCTGCTGCTCATCGTCTTCGGCGGCGTCATCGCCGCCGCGATGCCGCTGACCGTCGGCATCCTGTCCATCGCCGGATCGCTCGGCATCCTGTCCGTCCTCGCGTCGGTCACGCAGGTCAACACGTTCGCGCAGTCCGTCGTCACGCTCCTGGGCCTCGGCCTGGCCATCGACTACGGCCTGTTCATGGTGTCGCGCTTCCGCGAGGAGATGGCGGAGGGCGTGCCCGTGCGGCGGGCCGTCGCCACCACGACGGCGACGGCCGGCAAGACGGTGGCGTTCTCCGCCGCGATGGTCGCCGTGGCGCTGTCCGGCCTCCTGCTGTTCCCGCAGGCGTTCCTGAAGTCCGTCGCCTACGGCGCGATGTCCGCCGTCGGACTGGCGGCGCTGCTGTCGCTGACGGTTCTGCCGTCGCTGTTCGCGCTGCTCGGGCCGAACATCGACAGGTGGTCCGTCCGCCGCGCCGGCCGCACCCGCGACCAGCAGATGGCGAGCCTCTGGGGCCGCATCCCGCAGTGGGCGATGAAGCGGCCGAAGACCGTCGTCGTCGGCCTGTGCATCGCCCTGCTCGCGCTGACGCTGCCGATGGTGGGCATCCGCTTCGGCGGCATCAACGAGACGTATCTGCCGCCGGACGAGCCGCACCGCGTCGCCCAGGAGCGATTCGACGAGCTGTTCCCGACCATGCGCACCGACCCGGTGAAGCTGGTCATCGACGACGGCGGCGACCCGTCGGCCGTCGGCCGGGTGATGCAGCAGACCGCCGGCGTCACGGGGCTGACCGGCCGCTTCCAGGTCGACCAGCCGACGAAGGACGGCGTCACCGTCCTCTCCGCCGGCATCGCCGACCGCGCGGACAACGCGCGCATCATCGACGAGCTGCGCGCCATCGACCCGCCGGAGGGCGCCCGCGTCCTCGTCGCCGGCACCCCGGCGATGGAGGTCGAGTCCATCGAGGCGCTGTTCGACACCCTGCCGCTGATGCTGCTGTACATGACGGTGGCGACGTTCATCCTCATGGCGCTGGTGTTCGGCTCCGTCATCCTGCCGGCGAAGGCCGTCATCATGACGACGCTGGGCCTGGGCGCCACGCTCGGCATCCTCACCGCGATGTTCGTCGACGGCGCCGGCGCCGGGCCGCTGGGCTTCACGCCGGGACCGCTGATGAGCCCGGTGCTCGTGCTCATCATCGCCATCGTCTACGGCCTGTCGACGGACTACGAGGTCTTCCTGGTCTCCCGCATGGTGGAGGACCGCGAGGACGGCGCGTCGACGGAGCACGCCGTGCGCTTCGGCACCGCCAACACGGGCGGCATCATCACCGCCGCGGCGCTCATCATGATCGTCGTCGCCGGCGCGTTCGCGTTCTCCGACATCGTCATGATGAAGTACATCGCCTTCGGCATGATCGCGGCGCTGGCCCTCGACGCGACAGTGATCCGCCTGCTGCTCGTGCCCGCCACGATGAAGCTCCTCGGCGACGACTGCTGGTGGGCTCCGCGCTGGGTCACCCGCATCGCGCGCCGCATCGGACACGGGTCGGCGGCGCCCGCCGGCGATGCCCGCGGCCCGCGTGACGACGGCCCCCGCGCCCTCGCCTCCGGCTCCTCCGGCTCCCGCGCCGCGCTTCCGGCCGGGCACTCGGCCGGGGTCGCTGGCCGCCCGACGGTGGCGGACCTGCGCAGCCGCATCGCCGGCGAGGGGCGGAACGGCCGATGAGCGGCGCGCGACCGCCCGTCCGGAGCATCATCCGCGTGGTTCTCGTGGGGATCGTGCTCGTCGCCTGCGCCATCCTGGCCTACGCGAACCGCGATCTCATCGCGGAGGGCTGGCTGACCCTCACCAACGCCGAGCCCGGCTGGGTGGTCGCATCCGTCCTGGCCATCGCCGTCGCGTTCTTCTCGATGGCCGAGGTCATGCGCCTGCTGTTCCGCTCCGCCGGCGTGGGGCGGGCGACCGTCGGGGCGACGAACGCCCTGACGCTGGCGGCCAACGCGTGGTCGGTGTCCATGCCGGGCGGCGTCGCCTTCGCGACGGCCCTGCAGGTCCGCCGGCAGCTCCAGTGGGGCGCGTCGGCGGTCGTCGTCAGCTGGTTCGTCGTGTTCTCCGGCGCGCTGAGCTTCCTGGGCCTCGCGGCGCTGGCCGTCGTCAGCCTCTTCTTCATCGGCCGCCAGCCGGCGCCGACGATGCTCATCGCGACGGCCGCCGCGGTGCTCGCGCTGACGCTGCTGCTGTGGTGGTTCTCGCGGAACACGACGCTCATCGAGAAGCTCGCGACGTGGATCCTCGGCCTGGTCAACCGCGTCCGCCGGCGCCCGGCGGACCAGGGCGCGGAGTCGCTCGCCGCGCGCATCGGCCAGCTGACCGAGGTGCGGCTGACCCTCCCGTGCCTCGCCCTGGTGTTCACGTTCTCCCTGCTCAACTGGCTTGCCGACGTCCTGTGCCTCTATGCGGCAATCCGCGCCATCGGCGTCGACCGCATCTCGCTGACCGGAACGCTGCTGGCGTTCGTCACCGGCAAGGTCGCCGGCTTCATCCAGGCGACGCCCGGCGGCGTCGGCCCGGTGGAGGCGGTGCTGACGGGCACGCTCGTCGCCGGCGGCATGGTCGGCTCCGACGCGTTCGCGGCGGTCCTGCTGTACCGCATCGTGTCGCTCATCCTCCCCGCCTTAGTGGGCGGGGGGGGGGTCGACGCGGTCTAATCCCAGCTGTAACACCGCCCTGCGGACTAAGGGGGGGAGGATGAGCGACACGATGCGGTACAGCAGGACCGCCGCGAACGCGTCGGAGCCGACCATGCCGCCGGCGACGAGCGTGCCCGTCAGCAC
>JAEWGK010000117.1 GCA_023388385.1 Actinomycetes bacterium
GCCTACGGCTCCGGCTACGTCTCCATGGGCAATATGGTCAAGACGGGCGTGTGGCTGAACATCATCGCCCTCGCCCTCATCACGCTGGTTTCCATGACGCTGCTGGTGTGGGCCTTCGGCATCGTCTACTAGGCGGCGCCCTGCGCGCCCGCGCGTGACGACGGGCCCCGCGCCTCCCCGGTCCAGGGGAGGGGCGGGGCCCGTCGTCACGCAGCACCCGGGCGCCGTGCGGCGCCGGACCGAAGACGCCGCAGCACACGCCGGCGGCGGCGCCCGATCACTCCAGGTAGTCGCGCAGCACCTGGGAGCGGGACGGGTGGCGCAGCTTCGACATGGTCTTCGACTCGATCTGGCGGATGCGCTCGCGCGTGACGCCGTAGACCTGGCCGATCTCGTCGAGGGTGCGCGGCATGCCGTCCGTCAGACCGAAGCGCAGCTCGACGACGCCGGCCTCGCGCGGCGACAGCGTCGTCAGCACGTCCTTCAGCTGATCCTGCAACAGCGTGAAGCTCACCGCGTCGACCGCCACGACGGCCTCGGAGTCCTCGATGAAGTCGCCGAGCTGGCTGTCGCCCTCGTCGCCGATGGTCTGGTCCAGGGAGATGGGCTCGCGGGCGTACTGCTGGATCTCCAGGACCTTCTCCTCGGAGATGTCCATCTCCTTCGCCAGCTCCTCCGGGGTGGGTTCGCGGCCGAGATCCTGGAGAAGTTCGCGCTGGATGCGGCCGAGCTTGTTGATGACCTCCACCATGTGCACCGGGATGCGGATGGTGCGGGCCTGGTCCGCCATCGCGCGGGTGATGGCCTGGCGGATCCACCACGTCGCGTACGTCGAGAACTTGTAGCCCTTGGTGTAGTCGAACTTCTCGACGGCGCGGATGAGGCCCAGGTTGCCCTCCTGGATGAGGTCCAGGAACGCCATGCCGCGGCCCGTGTAGCGCTTGGCCAGCGACACGACCAGGCGCAGGTTGGCCTCGAGCAGATGATTCTTGGCCTTCTGGCCGTCGCGGGCGACGTCGCGGAGGTCACGCTTCTGGGTGTAGGGCAGGCGCTCGCCGGCCTTCTTCGCCTCGTCGATGCGGTACTGGGCGAACAGACCCGCCTCGATGCGCTTGGCCAGCGACACCTCCTCCTCGGCGGTCAACAGGGCGACCTTGCCGATCTGCTTGAGGTAGGCGCGCACGGAGTCGGCGGAGGCGGTGAGCTCCGCATCCTTCTTCGCCTGGCGCAGCTTGGCGGACTCGTCCTCGTTCCAGATTTCGTCGCCGTCGCCGCCCTCGTCGTCGACGCCGTCGTCAGCGTCGTCGTCCTCGTCCGCGCCGTCGTCGAGATCGGGATCGAACTCGTCGTCCAGCGGATCGGTGCCGTCGTCGTCGGCCAGCACCTCCTCGGCCAGCGCGTCCTTCGCTTCATCGCTGATGGTGCGCGCGGTGTTGGACTTCGCCGACTGCGCGGCGGCGGATTTCTTCGCCGTCGTGCGGGCGGTCTTCTTCGCCGCCTTCTTCGCGGTCTTGCGCACGGCCTTCTTGGCGGTCTTCTTCGCCGCCTTCTTCGTCGCGGTCTTCTTGGCCGACTTCTTCGCGGTCTTCCTGGCCGTCTTCTTGGCCGGCGCGGCAGCGGGGACCTGCGCGGCGTTGGCGTCGTCGCCGGACTCCGCCGCCGCGGCCGGCGCGGTCGCCTTCTTGGCCGCCGTCTTCTTGACGGCGGTCTTCTTCACCGCGGTCTTCTTGACGGCCTTCTTGACCGTCTTCTTCACGGCCTTCTTGGCGGGTCTGCCGGATCCGGTGGCCTCGGCAGGCTGATCGGTTTCGTTGACTGCCACGAACGCCCTTTCACGATTGTCGCTTGCTCGGGCGGGACGCGACCCGGCCCAAGCCGGGGCGCACGATCCGCCGTCCATCCTTCGCGCCACGGCGCCCGGGTGAGCGGTGGGGTCCGCAGTCGGCCCCTGATGCCACGAGAGTGGAGGACCCGGTCACGTGCCGTGAATCAGCTCCCCATTGTAACCCGAAGCCATGGGTCAGGGCCGCAGGCCCTGATCGGCGGCCATGGCGGCGCCGACGATCCCGGCCCGGTTGCGGAGCTTCGCCTCCACGACGGGAACCCTGTTGTCCAGCAGCGGGACCCACTTCTCGTGCTTGCGGGAGATGCCGCCCCCGACGATGAACAGCGTCGGCCACAGCAGGGACTCGTACGTGCGCAGCACCTTCGAGACGCGCTTCGCCCAGGCCTTGAAGGACAGATCCTCGTTCTCCTTCACCGCCGCCGAGGCGTAGTGCTCGGCCTCCACGCCGTCGATGATCAGGTGGCCGAACTCGGTGTTGGGGAACAGCGCGCCGTCGTTGAGCAGGGCGCTGCCGATGCCGGTGCCGAACGTCAGCAGGACGACGGAGCCCTCGCGGGCGCGCTCGTCTCCGTAGCGCGCCTCCGCCAGGCCGGCTGCGTCCGCGTCGTTCAGGACGAACACGTCGCGGCCCGGCAGATGGCGGGCGAACAGGTCGGCGCAGTCGACGCCGACCCAGCTCGGATCGATGTTGGCGGCCAGGTGCGCGGTCTGGTCGCGCACCACCGACGGCAGGGTGATGCCCAGCGGGCCATCCCAGCCGGCGCGATCGAGCAGCTCGAGGATCGTGTCCGCCACGGCGTCCGGCGTCGCCGGCTTCGGGGTCGCGATCTTGATGCGGTCGGTGACGAATTCGCCGGTGTCGAGGTCGACGACGGCGCCCTTGATTCCGGAGCCGCCGACGTCGATGCCGAATGCGTGGTTCTCGCTCATGGCGCCGATTGTACGGGCGGCGCACAATGGCGCCCATGACCCCCGGACACGAACCCCCAACCCAGCCCGGCGCCGCCGACGGCGTCGCCCCCGATCCGTCCGAGCTCCGCGACGTCGCCGAGACCCTCGCCGCCGAGGCCGCGCGCCTCATCCGCGGCATGCGTGCCGATCTCGGCGACGGCCTGGCGGACACCGTCCGGACCAAGTCCAGCGCGGTCGATCCCGTCACCGCCGTCGACGAGGCCTCGGAAGCCCGCATCCGCGGTCTGCTGGCGGCCCTGCGGCCAGGCGACGCGGTCCTCGGCGAGGAGAAGGGGGAAGCCGGCGGTGACACCGGCGTGCGCTGGATCGTCGACCCCGTCGACGGCACCGTGAACTTCCTCTACGGCCTGCCGGCCTACGCGGTGAGCGTCGCGGCGGAGCACGGCGGTCGCGTCGTGGCCGCGGCGGTCGCCGACGTCCCCCGCGGCCGGATACACTCCGCGGCTGCCGGCGCTGGAGCCCTGGTCCGGGAGGCCGGCGGAGCCCGGCGGCCGCTGCGGGCCTCCGGGGCCGATGAGCTCGCCACCACGCTCGTCGCCACCGGCTTCTCCTACGATGCCGCCCGGAGGCGCCGTCAGGCCGCGATCGCCGCAGAGCTGCTGGGCCGGGTGCGTGACATCCGGCGCATGGGCTCGGCCGCGCTGGACCTCTGCCTGCTGGCGGAGGGCGCGATCGACGCTTACTACGAGCACGGGCTGGGGGAATGGGATTGGGCTGCCGGTGCCCTCATCGCGGAGGAGGCCGGTGCGGTGGTGTCCCGTCCGATGGAGGCCGCATCCGCCGCCGGGCACCCGGTCATCGCCGCGGCGCCGGGGGTGGCCGACGCGTTCGCGGACCTGTTGGCCGACCTGGGCGCCGACGCGCCGCTCCCGTCGAGAAGCTAGCCGGACGGCGGTAGGGTAGCCGCACGGCGAAGCGTGCGCGCCACCGGCAGCGTGCGGCGCGGGGTGGGGCCGGACGCTACCGGCAGCTCGCCCTGCCGACGGCGCCGACGGCGTCGCTCTCCGGTTCCACGCCGCGGTTGAGGGCGTCGAGGATCCTGCGGATCGCGTCGGAGTCGTCCGGGGACGTGAAGCCCGAGCCCAGAGCGACTTCGATGACCCCGTCGGGCCGGTCGGCGCGGACGAGTTCGTAGCAGGGCAGCACCAGGTGCATCGTCGCCGCCGCGGCCAGGTTCTGCGCCGGGAAGCGGATCTGCCCGTGGCAGTCCATGTCCTGGCCCGGCGACAGCGGATCGTTGCCCACGGGATCGGGGGCCTGCGCGAACCCGAGCGAGGACAGGGAGTCGGCGACGGACGTCGCCGCACCGACCTCGCCGCCACCGTTGACGACGCGCACCGGCACCTGCGCGGGGGCGATCGCCGCGACTCCGACGAGTTCCGTCGAGGACATGGTCGCCCCGGCCTCCGGGCGCCCGCAGGCCACGGGCACCGACTCCGGCGCCGCCCCGCGGGCGACGACCCACGCCACCCCGGCGACGATGGCGAGGACCACGACGATGACGCCGTAGGCGAGTCCGCCGCGGCCGGTGGGCGAGGTTCCGTGCTGATTCACGGCGGTGATCATATCGACCGGCCCGGCGGCGTCCGGCAGACCCGCCGGAGCGGCAGATGCACGCCCGGGGCCCGCATCCCGCCGGGCCGCGTTCCGGCCCGCCCCCGACGGGCCGCGGAACGGCGGTCGTCTCATTCCATCCTCGCAGCTCGGCAGCGCCGGCAGGGGAACGGCGGGGGTCGCGGGGTGACGCGCCGGCACGGGACGTGACACCGGCCCCCGCGGTGCCCTACTATGCCGCCGCAGAAGCGGCGTTGACCCCGCGGCCAGCCCCCGCGGAGGCGCCGGCGACACCGCAAGGAGGTCCGGCCCCATGGCCATCGACTACGACGCCCCGCGCACCGACTCCCGAGAGGAGATCGAGGCGGATTCCCTCGAGAGCCTCCAAGCCGCCGAGGACGACGGGCGCATCGACGACAACGACGACGGCGAGATCGTGGAGCCCCTCGAACTCGAGGGCGCCGATCTGGCCGGCGAGGAGTTGGAGGTCCACTTCAAGCCCCGTCAGGACAACGAATTCACCTGCGGCTCCTGTTTCCTGGTCATGGACCGTCGCATGATCGCCTACATCCCCGAAGACGGCGGCCTGCCGATCTGCGAGGACTGCGTGTAGGGGACACATCCGCGCGGCGCCGGCCGTCGTCACGCGGGCACGCCGAAGCGCTCGCATGCGGGAGATGCATGCGGGCGTGGGGGGAGGCGGGGGACGTCAGGCGGAGACGCGGTCCGCGCCGAGGAACGCGTCGAGCACCTGCTCCGGGTTCCGGGTCGACACCATCCAGTACGGCGTCGGATCGTCGGGATCGTCGAGGACCAGCAGCACCATCGTCTTCACCCATCCTCGAGTGACCAGGAAGGCCGCGGGATCGAGCTGGCGTCCGAGTGCGGCGCGCTGCGCGGACGCCGGCACGGCCAGCGACCGGGAGACGACGGACGCCGGCAGCATCGCGTCGCCGGCGTGGAGCCAGCGCTCGCCGGTGGCGTCCACGGTCACGGCGACGCGGGTCTTCGACATGGTCATGAGGATCCAGACGCTGGTCGCGACGACGATGACGCCGCCGACGACGAGCCAGATGACCGAGCGGTTGAACGCGATCTGCGCGGTGCACACGACGGCTCCGGCGGCGCCGATGGCCCAGTACCACCACGGCACCCACAGGCGCTCGGAGTAGATGGTGCGGTCGGCGGAGGTCGTCGCGGGGTCGGTGGAGCTGCTCACGAGTTCCCAGCCTACCCACCGGCGCAGCGGGGATCGCGGAGCCTTCGCCGCCGGTCGCGTACCCTTCACGGACATGACCGGAAACTCCGCTTCTGAAGGCGCCGCCACCTCGGTGCCCTCCGTCGCCGCCCCCGCGGACCCCATCGCCACCGTGGTCTCCGCCGGCCCCGTCCGGGTCCGTCGCCTGGATCCCGGGTTGCCGGTGCCCACCCGCGCTCACCATGACGACGCGGGCGTCGACCTCCGCGCGACGGAGGACGTCACGCTGCAACCGGGCCGCCGCGCGCTCGTCGGGACCGGAATCGCCATCGCGCTGCCCGCCGGCACCGTCGGCCTGGTCCACCCGCGGTCGGGGCTGGCGACGAAGCAGGGCCTGTCCATCGTCAACGCCCCCGGCACCGTCGATGCGGGCTACCGCGGCGAGATTAAGGTGACGCTCATCAACCTCGATCCGGAGGAGCCGATCGAGATCCGCCGGGGCGACCGCATCGCCCAGCTCGTCGTCCAGCGCGTCGAGCTGTGCGACTTCGTGGAGGTCGACGAGCTTGACGCCACGGCCCGCGGTACGGCCGGCTTCGGCTCGACCGGCGTGACCGGCTGACGCCCGCCGTCCCCGGCGTTACCCTGGACCCCGACGACCGACATAGAGGAGACGACGAACGACATGTGGCCCTTCGGCAGCAAGAACAAGAACGACGACCGCGAGGCTGCGGCCCGAGAGGCCGACGGGGCTCCGGAAACCGCCGCGGAGCCGTCGGAGACTCCTGCCGTCGCCGCCCCCGAGGCGCCGGACGCCGCCCCCGACGCTGACGAGACCGGCCCGTTCGACACGCAGGCCGACGACATCGGCCAGTTCGACTTCTCGTCCTTCGCCAAGGCGACGGTCAACCTCGGCTCCATCATCCTGCCGGTGCCGCATGTCGGAGACGTCCAGGTGGAGATGGGCCCGCAGGGACCGACCATGCTGCACCTGGTCACCGCGGCCGGCCGCATGACTCCGGTCGCATTCGCGGCCCCGACCTCCGGCGGCCAGTGGGCGGAGTCCGCCCGCGAGATCGCTGAGGGCCTGTCCCGCGACGGCCTGGTCGTGCGCATGGAGAAGGGCCCGTGGGGCGACGAGGTCGTCGGTGAGAAAGACGACCTGGCCATGCGCATCCTCGGTGCCGACGGCCCGCGCTGGATGCTGCGCATGACGCTGTCCGGACCGAAAGACAAGGCGCATGACCTGACTGAGGTTGGCCGCGGTGTCATGGCGCGCACCTTCGTCTACCGCGGCGACGACCCGATGCCCGCCGGACAGGTCCTGCCCGTTACCCTTCCCGCGCAGATGGCGGACCAGGTGCGCAAGGCCTACCAGCGCCGCCAGGAGCAGCTGAAGCAGCAGGCCGCCGAGCAGCAGGGCGGCGCGACGCAGTGACCCACCGCGAACCGCTGCGGGACGGCGGCGCGGAGGATGAGCCGACGCTCCTCGACCAGATGGGCGGGGTCTCGGGCCTGGTGGCCACGACCCTGCCCGTCGTTGTGCTCGTGCCCGTCAACGCCACGTGGGGCCTCGTCCCCGCGATGGTCGCCGCCATCGCCGTGGCCGTGGCTATCTTCGTCTGGAGGCTGGCCCGCCGCGACACCCTCCAGCCCGCCGTGTCGGGCCTGTTCGGCGTGCTCATCGGTGCGGCGATCGCGTTCGCGATGGGTGACGCCAAGGGGTTCTTCGTCTACGGCATCTGGTACTCCGCGATCGCGGCGGCGCTGTTCTGCCTGTCCATCGTGATCCGCCGGCCCGCCGTCGGCATCATCTGGGAGGGCCTCAACGGACGCTCCGGCTGGCGGGAGGACCGCCGCGTGGTGCGCGCCTACGACATCGCCACGGTCGCGTGGGCGCTGGTGTTCGCCGCGCGCTTCGTGGTGCAGAACCGCTTTTACCGCGCCGACGACGTCGAATGGCTCGGCGTCGCCCGCATCCTCATGGGCTGGCCCCTGACCGCGCTGGTGCTGCTGGTCACCGTGGTCGCCGTGCGCTCCGCGCGCGAGGCGAAGGAACGTGGCGACGCCCCGGGCGGCGCCGTGGACGACGGCGCGGACGCGGGCTCCGACGGCGCGGATCGGGAGAAGCGCGGATGACCGGCCACGTCCGCCTCCGCATCGACCGCCCGGCCCACGGCGGGGAGTCCATCGGGCTTCTCGACGGCCGCGTCGTGCTGGTGCGCGGCGCCATCCCCGGCGAGCTCGTCGATGTCGTACTCGACGATCCGGACGCGAAGCTGCTGCGCGGCTCCGTCGCAGGTATCGAGGAGGCCTCGCCCCACCGCATCGACGGCATGTGCGATGCCGCGGCAGCCGGCGCCGGCTGCTGCGATCTCGACTTCGTCGACCCGGCCCATGCTGCAGTGCTCAAGGGCGAAGTCGTCGCCGACGCGCTCCGCCGCATCGGCCGCTTCGCCCCGGAGGAGGTGCCGGGCATCGCCGTCACGGAGCTGTCGCCGGCCACGGGGTGGCGCACCCGGCTGCGCCTCGGCGTCGACCGCCGGGGCAGCGCCGGCCTGCGCCGTCGCCGCTCGCGCGACCTGGTCACGGGAGTGCGATGCGCCCAGACCGTGGAGGGCCTGATGGCCGGCCTCGGGGACCCCGGCACCGCGCCCGCGGGTGGGGAGCTCCACGCCGTCATCGACGCCGACGGGCGCCGCCACCTGCTGCACCGTGCCGCCCCGGAGCGGGGTGTGCGGGGACGGCGGCGCCGCCGCCCCGCAGCTACGGTCGTCGAGGGCTCGGCGACCGCACCGGTCGAGGCCGGCGGCCGGCGTTTCGAGGTCGCCGTCGACGGATTCTGGCAGGCCCACGTCGCCGCCGCCGACTACTACGTTGAGGTGGTGCGCAGCTGGCTGCCGGAGGTACCCGGCGGCCGCGCGTGGGATCTCTACGGCGGTGCCGGAGTGCTCGCCGCTCCGCTGGCGGAGCTCGTCGGCGGTGATGGAGGGGAGGGGTCGGTCGTCAGCGTCGAGGCCTCCCCGCAGGCCGCGGTCGCGGGGCGGGCGGCTCTGCCCGATCTTCCCGTCGAGTTCGTCACCGCACGGGTGGAGGACGCCGTCGGCGGGATCGTGGACCTCGCGGTGCTCGACCCGCCGCGGACGGGCGCGGGTGCGGCCGTCGTCACGGCGATCGCCGCGGCCGGACCCGGGCACGTGCTGCACATCGGCTGCGACCCGGCGACGTTCGCGCGCGATGCGGCGGCGTGGCGGGACGCCGGCTACCGGCTGACCCGGCTGGAGGCAGTCGACGCCTTCCCCGGCACGCACCACGTCGAGACACTGTCCCTGTTCGAGCGCGTCGGGCGGTAGTGCGCCCGCCGCTGGTGCTCAGCCGAGCGGCTGCGCCGCCGGCAGGAGGACGGCCTCGGCGATGACGGTGGCCAGGATGTCCTCCTGCCACGGGTGGGCACCCTCGGCGCGCAGCAGGCGGCGCACGCCGTCGACGCCGGCAGGGGCGGGAACATCCTGATCGGCGCCGCCCAGGATCCACGCGACATGGCGCATCGTCTTCGGTGGCAGGAGCGTCTCCGGCGAGATGCCGAGCTCCTCCGCCGCGCCCCGGTAGGCGGGCTCCAGCAGCTCCAGCGTGCGGGCGGCGCCGGGGGCGCGCTCCGGCCAGTCCCTCTGGTGGGGGATGCCCCTGGTGGTGGAGCGGACGAGCTCCGGGCGGTCGGACGCCGGGAGCGACAGTGCGCGGCGGACCACGCCGTACCAGTCGGCGGCGGAGCCCCGGCGGCGGCGTGGGAAGCCGCGGATGGCGGCGAGCTCGTGCTCGGAGCGCGGCAGTTCGCGGGCCACGGCGACGATCACGCCGTGCGGCAGGACGCGCGTGGGGGAGACGTCGCGGGCGCGGGCGCGGGCGTCGCGTTCGCGCCACAGCTCTCGGGCGACGACGAGCTGGTCCGGCCGGCGAAGGCCGCCGATGCCCCTGAGATGCCGCCAGCCCTCCGGATCGGGGTTGTTCAGCGGGGCCCCGGCGCCGCCGTGTGCGGCATCGGGGGTGAATCGGTCGAGGATCGCCCGGGTCTCGTCGAGCAGCCAGTCCATGCGGTCGAGCTCGGACAGCGCGTCGCCGAGGGACTCGGCAAGCTCCGGAAGCAGCTCGACGTCGAGCGCCGCGTAGTCCAGCCAGTCGGCGGGCAGTGGCCTGCGGGACCAGTCTTCGCGCCCGTGACCCTTCGCCAGCGACCAGCCCAGGAACCGCTCGGTCATCGCCGCGAGGTTGACGCGCTCGAGGCCGAGCAGGCGTCCGGCGATCTCCGTGTCGAACAGCTCGGAGGGCAGCAGTCCCAGCGCGGTGAGGCACGGCAGATCGCTCGGGGAGGCATGCAGCACCCACGGCAAGGGGTTGATCGCCTCGGGCAGGGGGCCGACGGCGGAGCGATCCGTCTCGGGGTCGATGAGAAAGGTGCCGGCGCCCTCGCGGCGCAGCTGGATGAGCAGCGCGCGGTCGTCGTAGACGTAGGCGGATGCCCGCTCCGTGTCGACGGCCAGGGGGCCCCGGCCCGCCGCGAGCGCCTCGGCCGCGGCCGCCACCTGATCGCGGGTGACGAGCACCTCCGGCGTGCCGGCGCGGGGGCGGAGCAAGGGCGTGGCCATGCAGGTGATTTTAGGCGGGGCCGAAGCGGCCGCGGGAATCGGGCGCCCGGCGGTCGTCGCGGGCGTGGCGGCGGCCCCGCGGCGCGTGGCGGGAATCCCGCCGGAGGGGGCCGGATACGGCCCAGCGTGGCTCCAAGCCGTTGACGAATCCCCTTCCTCCGGGGGTTGTCAAGCGGTCACGGCAACATTTTCACCGATGCATATTCACGGAAAAGCGCAGGTCAAATAGTTAAGTGCCGCCTGCGCTGAAAGTGTAAGGGTAGCCATGCAAAAATCTGTGTTAAGGTCCTGGTCAGTGGACCGCCACGATTCTCGTGGGTGCAGCCGATCCTGGGGCCGGTCCAGGCAATGTTCCCGCCCTCCGGATCGGAGGGCCCGAAACAACACGAAGGAGATCAATCCTTGTTCCTCACGAAGCGCCGCTCCGCCGCCGCCATCGTCGCCGCCTCGCTGGCGTTCGGCCTGGCGGCCTGCTCCTCCGACGACACCGCCGCCGAGAGCTCCGACGGCAAGGGCGCCACCATCACCGTCGAGGACAACTTCGGCGAGCAGACGGTCCCGCAGTCCGCCGAGCGCGTCGTCCTCACCGACAACCGCTCCTTCGAGGCCCTCGCCGATTGGGGTGTCGAGCCGGTCGCCGCGCCGATGCGCCTCGTCCCGAAGACCGTCACCTTCGCCAATCAGGATCAGATCCTGGACATGGGCAACCACAAGGAGCCGGACTTCGAAAAGGTCGTCGAGGCGAACCCGGACCTCATCGTCACCGGCCAGCGCTTCGCCAAGCAGCGCGACAAGCTCATCGAGGCCGCCCCGGAGAGCGCCATCGTCGACTTCACGCCGCGCGAGGACAAGCCGTTCGACGAGGAGCTCATCCGCCAGACCGAGAACCTGGGCAAGCTCTTCGGCAAGGAGGAGGAGGCCGCGAAGCTCATCGAGGACTTCCGGGCGTCCATCGACCGCGCGAAGAAGGCCTACGCCGGCCAGACCACGATGGGCCTCATCACCTCCGGCGGCGAGATCAACTACGCCGCGCCGCACGCCGGCCGCACCGTCGGTCCGGTCTTCGACATCCTGGGCCTGAAGCCGTCCCTCGAGGTCGAGGGCACCTCCGACCACCAGGGCGACGACATCTCCGTCGAGGCCATCGCCGAGTCCGACCCGCAGCTCATCATCGTCATGGACCGCGACGCCGCCATCGGCAGCAAGAAGGAGGGCTCCGCCCCCGCCGCCGACCTCATCGCCGACTCCGCCGCGCTGCAGAACGTCGCCGCGGTCAAGGACGGCAACATCGTGTACTTCCCGGAGGACACCTACATCAACGAGTCCATCCAGACCTACACCGAGTTCTTCAACGCGCTGGCCGATCAGCTGGAGAAGAAGCAGTAGGGACGGGCTCTCGAGCCGGGCGACGTCCGGCCGCAATCCCCGGCCGTCCGCGCTACCGGGCCCCGCAGCCGACTATGGCGGTGGGGCCCTTCCCGTGCCCGTCGTCGCACCTCGAATCCCCGTACGCGATAATGACGTACGGCTATGCGCAATGAAGGAAGCACAACCCAACATGGGAAAGCATCTATGATATCCCAGAACACCTCGGAGGCCCTCGGGCCGCCGACCAGAGGACCGGGCGCGGACCCGGCCGCCCCGCAGGGCGCGCCGACCGCGGGGAAGGCATGCGCCTCCTCCCGGGACGCCGCCGCCCCGGAGCGCGGCCGCGGAAAGCTGTTCACCTGGCCCCTCATCATCGGCATCATCGTCACCGCCGCGCTGGTCGTCGGTTCGCTCTTCGTCGGCGCCTACGACATCTTCGGCAACGAGGACGGCGCCGAGATGTTCCAGATCACGCGTGTGCCCCGCGCCATCGCGCTGGTGCTCGCCGGCGCGGCGATGGGGATGTGCGGCCTGCTCATGCAGCTCATCACGCAGAACCGCTTCGTTGAGCCGACGACGACCGGCACGACCGAGTGGGCGGGCCTCGGCCTGCTGCTGGTCATGGTCGTCTTCCCGGGCTCGGCGATCCTGCCGCAGATGATCGGGGCCATCATCACCGCGTTCGTCGGCACGATGGTCTTCTTCGCGTTCATCCAGAAGGTGACGCTGAAATCGTCGGTCATCGTGCCCATCGTCGGCATGATGCTCGGCGCCGTCGTCGGCGGCGTGTCGACCTACGTCGGCATGGCCACCGACATGCTGCAGTCGCTGCAGATCTGGTTCCAGGGCTCCTTCACCTCCGTGCTGGAGGGTCAGTACGAGCCGCTGTGGGCCGTCACGGTCGTCGTGATCGTCGTCTTCATCGTCGCCGACCGCTTCACCGTGGCGGGCCTCGGCGAGGAGGTCGCGACGAACGTCGGCCTCAACTACCGCGCGATCATGCTGCTGGGCACGGGCCTGGTGGCCGTCGCGACGGGCATCATCACCGTCGTCGTCGGCAACCTGCCGTTCCTCGGCCTCATCGTCCCGAACCTCGTGTCGATGTTCCGCGGCGACGATCTGCGCTCGAACCTGCCGTGGGTCTGCATCGTCGGCATCATGGTCGTCACCGTGTGCGACCTCATCGGCCGCACGATCATCCACCCGTTCGAGATCCCGGTCTCGACCATCCTGGCCGTCGTGGGCACGGTCGTGTTCACCTACATGCTCATGCGCCAGCGGAAGGCGGAGGGCTGATGACCGAGACGACCCGCACCACCACGACAACCGCCGCCACCGCCACGGTGGCCGACCCCCGCGGCCGCCACGCCGG
>JAEWGK010000164.1 GCA_023388385.1 Actinomycetes bacterium
CCGCCGCACCGGCCAGGGCGCCGAGGAGCGCCGCGGCGGCGAGCCGGGTGCGGTCGCCTCGGCCGTGGCGCAGCAGCAGACGCGGCGCGGAGCGGTAGTCGGGGCGGCCCGGGGCGGGGGCGTCGTCGCTCATGGGCGGTCTCCTTTCATGGGGTCCGACGGGGCCGACGCCGCCGAGAGCGGCGGTCCGCGGCCCGGAACCGGGCACCCGGACCAGGTCCGGGGGCGTCTGAGCCACGCCACGGGCGAATGCATGCATGGCTGCGCATTGTTATTAGGTTGTCCCTATACCAATTACCACCGTAATATTGGCTGACATCCGCCGCATCCACGCGGCGCGGATCTCCGCCGCCCGCACTCCGCGGGCCGCCCCAGGACCGGCCACCATGACACGAAGGAGCCGCCGCATGTCCACCACCTCCCGGAGGGCCTTCCTCCGCCTCCTCGCCGCCTCCGCCACCGCGGCGGCCGCCGCCCCCGCGATCGTCGCCTGCTCCGGCGGCCCGGACGACGCCGGATCCGGCAGCGGTGGCGGCGGCGATCGCGACGTCCTGCGCATCGCCGCCATCGGCTCCCCGGGAGAGCGGTTCACGCCGGAGAAGGCCACCTCCGTCGCCACGTGGGCCGGCATCTACGCCATCTACGAGTCGCTCGTCGTCAACGGCCCCGACGGCCCCGTCATGATGCTCGCGCAGTCGGCCGAGCCCAACGACGATGCCACGGAATGGACCGTGCGGCTGCGCGACGGCGCGAAGTTCTCCGACGGTTCCCCCGTCACCGGCGACGACGTCCTGAAGTCCCTCGCCGCGACGAAGGCGCTGCCGATGAAGGGCATGGAGCTCGCCGACATCGACGTCGACGGCTCCACCGCCGACGAGCGTGGCGTCGTGCTCCGCCTGACCCGCCCGCGCGCCGACTTCGTCGAGTCGGTCCTCGGCATGAGCAGCCTGGTGTTCAAGGACGGCGAGATCGACGGAGGCCTCGGCTCCGGCCCCTACGTCGCCGCCGACGGGGACTCCTCCCAGGGCTGGACGCTGCCGGCCAACGAGCACTTCCCCGGCGACCGCCGCGTCTCGCGGACCCTGGAGATCCAGTCCGTCGCCGACGCCGACGCCCGCATCCGCGCCGTCGAGTCCGGCGCCGTCGACCTGGCACTCGACCTGCCGTCCACCGCCGTGCGCACCCTCGAGGGCACCGACGCCGAGGCGTGGGCCCCCGGCGAGTGGGATTCGAAGGGCCTCGCCTTCATCCTCAACACCCGCGTCGCCCCCTTCGACGACCCGGAGGTGCGCCGCGCCGCGAAAATCGCGCTGGACCGGCGGGCGATGGTCGATCAGGCCCTCGACGGCCAGGGCACCCCGGGCACCGACGTGCTGGGCCACGGCTTCCCCGGATTCCCGTCCGACATCACGCCCCCGGAGCGGGACGTCGAGGAGGCCAGGCGCATCTTCGCCGACAAGGGCGTGAAGGAGCTGACCCTCGTCACCGCCGAGTTCTCGCCCGGCATGAACGACGGCGCCGATCTGGCGGCCCGTCAGCTGGAGGAGGCGGGCGTGACGGTCACCGTCGACAAGCGCGACCCCTCCACCTACTTCGCCGACATGGCGGCGCTGCAGAAGCTGCCGTTCTTCGCCATGTTCATGCTCAACCGCCCGCTCGTCTCCGGGCTGCCGTTCACCACCGGCACCGGCGGCATGATGAACAACTCCGGCTTCGGCGCCGACCCGAAGTGGGACGCGAAGCTCGCCGCGGCCGCCGCCGAGACCGACGACGCGAAGCGCGACGAGATGCTCGCCGACCTGGCGCGGACGGTCCACGAGGACGGCGGCGACCTCATCTGGGCCTTCGCCAACGAGATCCACGGCCGCGCGCAGGGTGTGCCGGACATCCTCGTCTCCCAGCAGGTCCCCGTGCCCTACACGGCCTGACCCGCCCCCCGATCCGGCCATGAGCACCACCCGCTCCGCATGCCAGTTCCTCACCGCATGATCCCGGCCGTCGCACCCCGTGTCCTGCGCGCGCTCTGCGTCACCGCCGTCGCCGGCGCCGTGACGTGGGCCGTAATGACGGCGCTGCCCGGCGACCCCGCGGTGATCGCCTCCCGCACCGGCGACCCCGCGACCGTCGCCCGGCTGCGGGCGGAGATGGGGCTCGACCACCCCTTCGCCGTCCGGTGGGCGCAGTGGGCCGCCGGCATCGCGACGGGCGACGGCGGCGAGCTCCTCGCCGCCGGCACGCCGACGTGGCGGGCCGTCGCCGGTCCCGCCCGCAACTCCGCGGCCCTGCTGCTCCTGACCCTGCCCCTCATGTGGCTCATCGGCTGGGCCACGGGCGCAGCCGCCGGGATGCGCGCTGGCTCACGGCGCGACGCCGCCCTCTCCGGCGGCGCGCAGGCGACGCTGTCGGTGCCGGATTTCGCGCTGACGACGTTGCTCGTCGTCGTCCTCGCCGGCATCCTGCGGTGGCTCCCCGCCGTGTCGATCCTGCCGCCCGGCGCCTCCCCCTTCGCCCGGCCGGAGGCGCTGATCATCCCCGTCCTCGCCGTCGTCGCCCCGGGGGCCGCGTGGCTGCAGCGCATGGTCCGCGGCGCCGTCGCCGACGCCGCCGCGCAGCCCCACGTCCGCGCCGCCCGGCTCTCCGGCGCGCACCCGGCCACGGTGCTGCTCCGCGACATCGCCCCCGTCGCCCGCGGGCCGCTGGCCCAGGCCTCCGCAGGCGTCGTGCCCTACGCCATCGCCGGCACCGTCGTCGTGGAGAACGTCACCGGCTATCCCGGGGCGGGCACGTTGCTCGCCTCGCTCATCGCGGGACGGGAGGCCGACGCCGTGGCGTCGATCACGCTGGTGCTCGCGGGCGTGACGTCCGCGGCGTTCCTCGTCGCGGATCTCGTCGGCGGGGAAGCGAGGAAGGAGACCGTCAGGTGACCGACGGCACATCGACCCCCGTCCCGTCCGCGGGCACCGCCGCCGCGGCATCATCCGCCGCCGCGACGTCCGCCCCGCGCCGCGCCCGCCGCCGTCCCCGCATCGGAGTCGTCCTCCTCGCCATCGTGTGGGCCGTCGCCCTGGCGGCCGCGCTCGCCGGTCCCGCCGTCGCGGGGCTGCTCGGCCTGCCCGACCCGGGTGAGCCGCTGACGCGGCCCTTCGCGGAACCATCCACCGCCCACCTGCTCGGCGGCGACCGCCTCGGCCGCGACGTGCTCGCGCGCCTGCTGTCCGGCAACACCGCCCTCGTCGTGCCGCCGGCGATCGCGGCGACGTGCGCCACCGGCCTCGGCCTCGTCATCGCCCTGGCCGGCGAGGCGCTCCCCAGCCTCGGGCGGATGCTGCACCTCGCCGCCGACGCCGTCCTCGTCATCCCGGGCATGATCCTCGTCCTCGCGGCCGTCACCGCCGCGCCCGGCGCGGTCGCGCCGCTGCTGGCCGTGTCCGTCCTCATCGCCGCGCCCCTGTCCGCCCGGTACCTCGCCGCCGCGTCGCGTCCGGTGCTGGCCTCCGGGTTCGTCGAATCCGCCCGCGTCGCCGGCGAGCCCGCGTGGCGCATCCTGCTCCTCGACGTCCTGCTCGCCCTGCGCCGCCCCATTGCCGCGGATCTCGGCCTGCGCTACGTCGCGCTCGTGTTCGTCACCGCCACGGCGGCGTTCCTCGGCGCCTCCACCGGCGGCGGCGACGTCACGTGGCCCGCCATGGCCCAGGCGGGCATGGAGGGCCTGAAGCTCAACCCGTGGGCGGCGGCCGCGCCGTGCCTGGCTGTCACCCTGCTCGCCGCCCCGCCCGCGCTGCTGGCCGACGCGCTGCTGGGAGGCCGCCGATGATCTCCGTCGGCGTCACCGACCTGCGGGTGGACGGCCCCCGCGGGACGATCCTCCGCGGCGCCGATCTCGCTGTCCCCGCCGGCGGGCGCATCGCCCTGTGCGGTCCCTCCGGCAGCGGCAAGTCGACGATCGCCCGCGCCCTGCTCGGCGACGTCCCGCCGGGTCTGACCGTCACCGGCGGCGCCATCGACGTCGGCGGCGCCGACCCGCTGCGCCTGCGCGGCCGTCGGCTCCGGGCCCTGCGCCGCCGCTGCGCGTACTGCGACCAGGACCCCGGCAGCGCGCTGGCCCCGCACCGCACCGTCCGCGCCATCCTGCGCACCCGGCGGCCCCGGGCGACCGACGCCGACCTGCTCAATCTGCTGGCGGGCTTCCGCCTCGGCGGCGAGCCCGGCATCCTCGACCGCCTGTCCGGGGAACTCTCCGGCGGGCAGCGCCGCCGCGTCGGCCTCGCCGCCGCCATTTCCGGGGGACCGGAGCTGCTCATCGTCGACGAGCCCACCGCCGGAATCGACGCGGCCGCCCGCGCCGACGTCGTCGCCGCCGTCGACGAGGCGATCGGGGCCGCGGGCGCCACGGCGATCGTCGTCACGCATGATCCGGTGGTCGCCGACGCCCTGACGGAGGCGACCGTCCGGCTCGGGGGCCCTGCCGGCGACGCCCCCGCCGCTCCGGCGCCCCCGGCGATTGAGCCGGGCGCGGAACCGGTGCTCGCCGCACGCGGACTCGTCGTCTCCCGCGGTGGCCGCGTCCTCGCCGACGGCCTCGATCTGGCGCTGCGGCCGGGGACGGTCACGGCTCTCGAGGGCCCGTCCGGCGCCGGCAAGACCACCGTCCTACGCGCGCTGCTCGGGCTGCACCGCCCGGACGCCGGCGCCGTCACGCTCCACGGCATCGACCAGGCACCCGTCCTCGCCGACCGTGGCCGCGACGCCGCACGCGCCATCGCGTGGGTCGCGCAGGAGGCCGACCTCGCGCTCAACCCGGCGCTGCGCGTGACGACGCTCCTGCGCCGCACCGGCGCCTCCCCCGCCGACGTGGACACGGTCCTCACGAACCTCGGGCTGCCGTCGGCCGCCGGGCTCGGCCGGGCCAAACCCGACGACCTGTCCGGTGGCCAGCGCCAGCGCATCGCCGTCGCGCTCGCGTTGCTGCGCCGCCCCGACGTGCTGCTGTGCGACGAGCCGACGTCCGCCCTCGACCCCGCCAGCCGGACGCTCGTGCTGCGGGCCCTGACGCGGGCGGCGGAGGACGGGGCCGCGGTCCTGCTGTCCAGCCACGACCCGGTCGCGCTCGGCATCGCCGGGCAGCGGGTGCGCATCGGCGGGGCCGACGTCAGCGGCTGAGCCGCCGCTCCGCCGCAGCTGCACGGCGGGCGCCGCGGGCACGGGCCCTCGCCAGCGGATCCCGCCGCCGGGAGTCTCCCCCTCCGGCGGCGCCGGACTCGACGGCGGACCGGACGCCTGCGGAGTCGACGACCGCACCCAGGCGTTCCGCCGTCGGGTGGGAGAACACGTCGAGCACGTCGAGCTCCGCGCCATCGCCGACGAGCTTCCGGTGCAGTTCCACGAGCTGTATGGATGTCGCCCCGAGCTCGAAGAACGGCGTCCGTGCCACGTTCCCGGACACGTCCCCGCCATCCAGCGCCGGATCCCCGAGGATGTCGGCGAGGTGGCGGAGGATCCGCCGGGCCCCGGAGCCCGAACCGATTCCGGTCACCGCCCCATTCCCCTCGGAAGCACGGATGATGCCCCCGCGGGGCGCCGTAGCCCGGGGACGCGCGCCCCGGCCGACGATCACGTCACCTCCGAGGAGCTCCGCGAATCCCGCAAACCGGTCGTCTATCCATCCGTCGGGGAACGCCTCTTCCGCGAAGTCCCAGTTAAGCACCGCGCCACCGCCGGGAAGCTCGAAGATCTGCACGTCGAGCACGACGTTGGGCGTCTGGGAAATCGCGTACGAGGTGCCGCCGAAGACGTCGAGGAGACTCGACGCGTCCCCGGGGACACCTCCGACGGCGCTGGAGACCGCCACGCGGGGAAGCCTGCGTCCGTCCGTGCGCATCACGCGAAGGACCTCGTTGCCGTGGACGCCACCCACGCCCGTCGCATGGCCGAGTCCCGTCCAGAACCCCGACGCGAGATCACGCAGACGCCGATCGGCGGGCAGCCGCGGATCGACGGAAAGGACCATGGTGCCCGTGTAGTCCCCGACCACGTTCTCATGGCCGGCGGGCACATCGGCGACCGTCAGGACGTACGACTGCGGTTCCGGATCCCCGAGGGATTCAGCCAG
Organism: Actinomycetes bacterium; assembly: GCA_023388385.1. Lineage (GTDB taxonomy): Bacteria > Actinomycetota > Actinomycetes > Mycobacteriales > Mycobacteriaceae > Corynebacterium. The sequence goes on from JAEWGK010000164.1 coordinate 6,110, forward strand.
GGCATCGATCACGACGCAGGTCGCCGTCGCACCTGCGGCACGCGCCCTGTCGCAGATGGCTCTCCACGCCGGAGCGGAGACGATCATGCGGCGACGGGAGAACCGGGCGGGATGGGCACCTTCGATCTCGGGGAGATCCGGCCCCGGGGGCATCGTGCGGGCCCGCTCGGCCCAGTAGGCCCGCGCCGCGGAGCGATCCGCGGACGCGACGGCCGTCGCCCAATCACGGAACGACCCCGTCCGGCCGCCCGTGCCGGGATCCTCGCCCCGGTAGCGCGCCGCTACCTCGCGGAAGACCAGAAGGGCGCTGCGCGCATCCATGAACAGCAGATCGAGGTCCGCGTGGAGGCGCCACCGGCCGTCGCCCAGGTTCACCGCGAGAAGCCGGATCATGGGGGCGCGATCCACCGCAAGCAGACGCGATTCCCTCTCATCGCGGATCCTCCGCAGGGCCGCATCCCGGTCCCGCGCGGACAGCGCGGAATGATCCGCGACCTCCACGGTCAACGCGGCATCGATCTGCTCCACCTGCCGGGCATCGGCGCCAAGGGCGGTGCGGAGCATCGGGTGGGCGGCGACCGTGGCATCGCAGACCTCCTGGAGACGCACCGGATCGAGGTCGCGGACCTCAGACTCGGCGTAATAGTGCGGCGCAACCGCACGTCCGGACGAATCGCCCGCGCGACCGGCGAGGTAGGCCAACTGCATCTCCGTCAGCGGAAATCCGCCGGAATCATCCGGGGCCTTGCCGGTGGCAGGAGCAGGGGCCCGGGTTGGCGCCGACGCGGGGACCGGGGTCGCGCCGGCTGCGGACGCCGCCGCGGCGCCGATGAGGTCGCGCACCGCCGCCAGCTCCGCGTCGAGCGTTTCGAGACGATCCGCGAGCTCCCTCAGCAGCGCGGGCAATCCGGCGGTCGGCGCGACGCCGTCGGGTCCGGTGGCGGCCTGCGCACCCGCCTCGAAGGACCCGGCGAGCGGCGTCTGCCGGAAATCCGGGGTCCGCCCGGCGGCGGCGCCTTCGCAGAGCACGGCGATCTCCCTGACCGTCAGCCGGTTCATGAGCTCGTCGAAATCCGGGCGCTCCAGCCCGACGTCCTCCATCGCATTCGCGAGGCGCACCAGGTCGATGCTGGTGGCACCGCAGTCCGACGGCGCACGATCGGGCCATGGGGGACCGCCTGCGAATCCGCCCAGCACGGTCTCCCACGAGCGGTCGCCGCGGTGTCCCGGACGCGCCGGCACCTCCGGGGAGACTCCGGCGCCGCCGTCGTTGCTCCGACCGGTCGCCGTCGAATCCGCCTGTTCCGCGGACGGCCCCGGAGCCGGGTCCGCCCCGACATTCGACTGAGCCTGCACCCCGCCCCCGGGACCCGCGGGCGCCTGCGGCTGCAGGCGGCCACCGTCGCCGGTGGAGGGCGCGAACGGGTTCTCCAGCGCCTTGACGTCGATCTTCCCGTTGTCCGTCACGGGCATCGCATCGCGGAAGACGATGCGGGACGGGATCATCGACGCCGGAACCTGCTCCGCGAGGGAATCCGCAAGACGCCGGGACATGCAGGCGTCGTCCCCGGTGCCCTCGCGCCCCGCGGGGACCACGTGGGCGACGAGACGCGGACGTCCGTCGGGTCCCGGCACGGCCTGGGCGATGGCCGAGCTGACCTCGGGGAGGCGGAGCAGAGCCGCCTCGACTTCACCGAGCTCGATACGATGTCCGCCCACCTTGACCTGCCTGTCGAGGCGCCCGAGAAAGTCGATTTCCCCATCGTACCGCCATTTGCCGAGGTCACCGGTGCGGTAGAGGCGTTGTCCGAGCAGCGGATGCACGGAGAATCTCTCGGCGGTGCGCTCCTCGTCACCGATGTAGCCGCGGGCCACGCCCGCCCCGCCGATCCACAGCTCGCCGGGCACGCCCACGCGGCACGGCCTCCCGTCCTCGTCGAGTACGTGGAACCACTGCCCTCGGATGCCGCGGCCGTAGGGGATGGACGGCGCGGTAGGATCGACCTCGCCGATCGGATGGGTGATCGACCAAATGGCGGCCTCGGTGGCGCCGCCGAGGCTGTGCACCTCCGCCTTCGGCGCGAGGGCGCGGAGCCTGTCGGGGAGCGTCACCGGGATCCAGTCGCCCGAGAGCATCACCAGGCGCAGGGAGGCGAAGGCCTCCTTCGCCTCGGGCACGTACTCGGCGTATTCGACGAGCATCTCGAGCATCGGCGGAGCCGAGTTCCAGACCGTCACACCGTGCGCGCGCATGAGGTCGAGCCAATGCTGCGGGTCCCGGGACCGTTCCGGCTCGGGGAGCACGAGGTGCCCGCCTGCGCCCATGGTGCCGAACACGTCGTGGACCGACAGATCGAAGCTCAGGGCGGCCACGCCCAGCACCACGTCGTTCTCGTCGATCCCGTACCGCTCCCCGATGTCGTCGATGGTGGCTCTGGCCTGGCGATGCTCGATCGCGACACCCTTCGGATCACCGGTCGACCCCGAGGTGAAGATCACGTACGCGAGTTCGGACGGTTCCGGCGCTTCCGGGGGCGCCGTCCGGCTCCCCACGGATGAGAGGCCGCGGACGTCGACGGTCCGCATCCCCTCGGGCACGGCACTCCCGGCGTCGGCAGGGCGTATAAGCACACGAGCTCCGGTCCTCGTCCTGATGCTCTCCGCGCGCCGTCCGGGCCACGCCGGATCCACCGGGACGTAGGCCCCTCCCGTCATCAGGACGCCGAGAATCGCCGCAATCTGATCGACGCACTTCGGGTAGGCGACCATGACGGGTTCCCCGGGTTCCAAGCCCCCCGCGGCGAGACCGGCCGCGACTGCGGCCGCCCGCTCGAGGAGCGCGCCGTGGGTCACGGATTCCCCCGCCGCGCTGACGGCGACCTTCCCGGGCATGGTCTCCGCCGCCGACTGCCACGGCTGGTGGAGCAGGGGTCGGGGTCCGGGATTCGGCGCCTCGTCGGGGGCTTCGCCGGCCGGGTCCCACATGACGCCGTGCTCGTCCCAGCCCCGGCCCCGAGCCAGGTCATGGAGCACGCGCCGCTCCGCGTCGACGACGAGCCGCCAGAACCCGTCCGGCCAGCCGCCCGTGCGGTGATCCCACACCATCTCGATGCCATCGCCCTCGTCCCAGACGATGTGGTCGACGAGCACCTGCGGGGTCTGCGACACCCCGGCGACGCGGCGGGCGAAGACTCCCCCGGACGGCGGCCGGGGACCGCCGATTGCGGAGGTGAACACGATCCCGTCATCCCCGGCGGCGCCTCCGCGGCGCCGACGCTCCAGCACCGCCGGCACCCGGCGGTGATCCATGACGTCCCACAGCTCCCGTCCGAGCTCCGCGGCGAACCGGGCGAACGTCATGCGATCCGAATCGGCGGGAACGTCGAGGATGCCCGTCGACGTGAAATCGCCCACCACGCCGCCCGCGCCCTCGGGGCGATCGTTGAGCGTCACGTTGATGGAGAACGGGTTGCCGCCGACCCGCACGCGATCGAGGACCAGCGAGTACACGGCCGCGAGCACCGCGGTCAGCCCGATGCCCCTGGCGGCGCATTCCGAGGAGAGGGCCACGACGGTTCCGGCGTCGAGGCGGAGGCGCTCCCGCTCGAATCGGGGACCGGCATCGTCCTCCCCGACGGGCAGCATGGGAGCCGGGTTGAGCGGTCTCCCCGCCCACCACGCCGCGTCACGCGCCACAAGGCGGCGGTGAGCGGGGTCTCCGGCACGGCGGGCGAGGACCTTCCCGAAACCGGGGTCCTCCGCCGGGTCTGCGGCGGGGTCTTCGAACAACTCCTCCCATTCGCGCATGATGACGGTCCAGGACTCGAAGTCGATGACGAGGACGTCGATGCCGACGAGAAGCCGCAGGCCGCCGCCGGGCAGGAGGACGGCCGTGACCTCGAAGAGGGGCCAGGCCGCCGGATCCGGGACCCGGTGCGATCGCCCGGCTCGCAGCGTCTCCAGTTCCCGTTCCGCATCGGAGCTGTCCCGGAGGTCGACCCGGTCCATCGTCCAGTCGCGGACATCGTGTACCGCGACCTCCCGCCTGCCGTCGCGGCCGACGCTGGTGCGGAGCATGGGGTGTGCGGCGACCACCCGCCGCCAGGCGACCTCCAGCCGATCCGCGGTGTCCGCCGCGTCCCCGCGGCCGTCCACGGGGATGTCGTATTCGGTGAACCACCAGGAGGCGACGCCGCCGAGCGCAAAATCGTCGCCGCGCCCCGCCCAGTACGCCTGCTGCACCGGGGTCAGCGCCCCCTCCGGGTCGGCCGCGAAGTCGTCCCAGAACTCGAGGGCCGCGCGTCGGGAATCCCCTCCGGCACCCTCATCGCCGTCTCCCGGCATGGCGAAGCCGTCTCCCGCGGAACCGCGGAGGGCCGCGGCAACGCTCGCCGGTGTCGCCTCGCCGTGGAGGTCGACGAGACCGACGTCCAGGCCGTCCTGCTTCAGCCTCCTCTGCAGGCGCAGGGCTCCCATCGAATCGATGCCGAGTTCGCCCAGCCGGCGTCCTACGTCGGCTTCGGCGACCGGGTATCCGGCGACGTCGGACAACGCCCGGAGAATCCCCTCCGGAACGGTCGCTCCCCGTCGGTCTGCGGCCGCTTCGGTCTGCTCAGCGTTCATGTCGGCGCGCACGGCGCATCACCTCATCGTTCGTCGTTGTTGTCCTGGTCGGCATCGGGTGCGGTGGCACGGCGGGGTGGCCGGGGCCGTCGCATCCGGCCTCCGGTTCAGGAGGCGTCATCGTCCGTCCATCTCCGCAGCGCGTCGTCGATGAGCCGGACTACCTCAGGCAGGGCCGGATCCCGCAGCATCGAGTAGTGGTGGGCGTCGATCTCGTGCTCCGAGACCGGGCCGCGAATGAGGCCCCGCCAGCCGAGCAGAGGCTCGTCGGCATCGTCGACGCCCATGCCTTCCCCGGAGTTGCATGGGGACGTCCTCCCCGCACGCATGAGCAGTACCGGCACCGACTCGTCGAGTTCGGACGCCTCGTGGTCGCCCAGTCCGTCGAGGTGCCGGGCGAAGACGCCCAGCCGCTCCTCCGCCGCGTCGGCGTCGCGGAATGCACCGGCGTCGACGAGACGGCGCATCAGGACGTCGGCGTCGCCGTCCGGCGTCTCGAGCCCGACGAACGCGGCGATGGACCGGAGATGCCGCAGCCGGGTGCAGGAGTGGATCTCCGCCTCCTTCCCGGTCAGCCTCCGGATGCGCGCCGGCGAGTTGGAGTCGAGCATGATGAGCAGATCGACGTCCCGGCCCATGGCCCGGAGGCGCCGCGCGACCTCGTGCCCGACGGTTCCGCCCATGGACCAGCCGCCGAGGGTCACGGGCCCCTCCGGCTGCTCCGCCGCGATGGCGGCCGCGTACAGGTCCACCAGAGCCGGGATGCCCGCGGGAACCGGGTGCCCCGCGAGCCCGGGATCGGCGAGTCCGAGGACCGGCCGACCCCGTGCCCCGAGCCGCGCGATACCCATGTAGCAGAGGACGTCACCGCCGGAGGGATGAATCAGGAATAGCGGCCGGCCGGTCCCCCGCCGCAGCGTCTGAAGGCAGTCGGAGATCGCCTGGGGTGTGGGCCAGGAATTCGCCCGTCCGGTGCCGTCCGGCCCCGCGCCCGGGCCGGGTGCGTCCTCCGCGGCGCAGCCCGTGAGCGGGAGAAGGGTACGAGGCGTCGGCTCGTCGAGGAACGTCCGCAGATCGCCGTCGATTCCGCGTGCGCGGATCGCGCCGATCAGCCGGATGGCCAGCAGGGAGTCTCCTCCGGCATCGAAGAAGTCGTCTCCGGGTCGGGGATCGGAGGCCGTTCCGAGGATCTCCCTCCAGCAGGCGGCCACCTCTCCCCAGGCGTCGTGGGCGAGGGCGGCCGCGTCGTCCGCCCCGGGGCCGGACGGCGCATCGGCGCCTCCCTGGTCCTCTCCGGGACCGCAGCCCCAGGCCGGTATCCCCCGCGCATCGGGGTCGCCGACGGGTTCGTGCAGGTCCTCCCACCCGGATCCGGCTGCCAGCCGCCGGGCGATGCCGGCGACGCACCCGAGAATCCGGAGCGCGAGATCGTCCCCGCGAGGCATCGCCGCGACCGACAGGACCAGCTCTCCCCGCAGGTCGAAGCACCGAAGTTCAAGCTCCACCTGAGGGGTGCGCAGCCCCTGCACGTAGTCGGCAACGTCGAGGGAGCCGAGCGGCCCCGCATCAACGGGAAGGTCGCCGCCGAGGGAGGCGTCCATGCCGAGCGTCGACTGGAACACGACCGGGGCGACAGCTCCCCGGGAGCCGCGGCGCGGCATCATACGGGTGATCTCGACCGCCGACACGTCAGGATGCGCGTCGAGTTCCGCCTGGTCCGCGGCCACCCGGCGGGCCAATTCGGCGAAGGTGCCGCCTCCGGAGAGATCGGGGGCGGCCAGCGCGGTACGCGAAAACGGGCCGATGATCCGGGCGACGTCGTCGTCGAACATCCGCCGGTCATGCTGAAGCGTGGTGAGCAGCATCGCGTCCTGGCGGCACTCCGCGGACAACGCCACCGCGTAGGCGGTGAGCAGGGCCTGCGACGGAGTGACCCCATGTGCGGAGGCCTGCTCGCGCAGTCCTGCGAGCTCAACGGGCCCAAGCCTGTCCTCGAGCATCTCCATGCGATCGGCGGCCACGGGCGATCCGGGCAGCGCCGGGGCGGAGGGCAACGCAGGAATCCGCTCGCGCCACCACCGGAGATCCGCCGCCCGCGCCTCCTCGGCCTCCGGTTCCCCGAGCAGCTCCAGGTAACGCGGGAACGTCATCCGGGGAGCCCCGGGAAGCGGCCGACCGGCGATGGCGTCGAGGAGATCCCGGTCGAGCAGCGACGCAGACCAGCCGTCGACGGCCAGCAGGCTGGACGACACGTGGAACCGGGCCTCACCTCCGGGCAGGAGGGTCACCGCGACGAGCGCGGTCGCGCCCGACGCGGGGTCCGGCCCCTCGATCGTCAGGGCCTCCCGGATGCGATCCAGCTCGGCACCGGGATCCGCCGCGTCGCGGAGGTCGTGGACCCGGGCCTCGATGCCGGTATCCGGCGCATCCGCGGGCAGGGTCCGCTGCGTGCCGTCGGCCGATACCCGCACTCGGAGCATTGGATGGCGTCGTGAGACGGTCGAGCACGCATCCTCCAGGATGTGCTGCACCGTCACGGGATCGGTCTCCCGGATGCCGTGGAGCGCCACGTCCGTCGTGACGTGGGCGGTGGAGTAGGACCCGTCGAACGCACCCTGCTGCCCGACGAAGTACGCCTGCTGCAGCGGCGTGAGGGGGAACGGGCGGTTCTCGCCGCCGTCCGCTCCGGCGGCCTGCCCCGCCACGTCGGCCGGGATCGCAGCGGCGGGTTCCGCCGCGGTACCCGGGTCCGGCGATTCAGCGTCCAGGCGATCGACGAGCTCGGCGACGGTGACGTCGGCGCGCACGTCGCGGAGCGGCAGCCGGATGCCGGTGCGCCCGCGGATAGCATTGGCCATGCGCACGGCGAGGAGGGAATCGCCGCCCAGGGACAGGAAGGTCGCATCATCCGGCAGGGGATCGGGCACGGAGCCTCCGAGGATCTCGCGCCAGGCCCCGACGACCGCGTGCCGATGCCCGGTCGTGCCGGAGTCCGCCGGGTCCCCGTCCGCGGGAAGCCAGCCGGCGTCGCCCGCCAGAGCGCGAATTCGCGCGGCGTAGGACGCGAACCGGCGGGAGGCCTCCGCGACGTCGAGGGCATCGGAGACGTCCCACTGCAGGACCAGATCCCCCCGGTGGTCGTAGGCCTGGTGATCGAGCCAGACCTGCGGCGTCTGGCTCAGGCCACCCAGCGGTTCCCCGAGCCACGCGTGGTCATGGCCGCCGACAGCGTCGTCGAGGCCGAGCATTCCGGTGAAGACGACCGGGACGTTCATCTGGGACCCCCGCCTGCGGGACATCTCGGCGAGGACCTCGAGGCCCCCGAAACGGCGGTGATCGAGTCCGTCCATGAGATGCCGCTGCAGATCGGCCGCCCGTTCCGCGAACGACGGGGCCGACGAGGCGCAGGGGACGAGCATCATCGTCGAGAACTCGCCGACGACGCGATCGACGTCGGGATGGATCGCAGGCCGGTCGAAGACGGTCGCGGTGACCGAGAAGGCGTGGTCCCCCGACCAGGCGGCGAGCTCGTCGGCGTACGCGCGCATCACCGCCGCCGTCGGGGTCAATCCCGCGGCTCCGGCCCGCTCCCGGATGGCGTCCCACTGGCACGCGGGAATCCTCTCGGTCAGGCGGGTGAACCGCGGCTCCCGCGTCGGCACCGCCCCGATATCGGGAGCCCCGGGAATGCCGTCGACGCGCTCGAACCACCAGCGACGATCCGCCTCGCGCACGGCGGCCGCGTCGGGCGTTTCGCCGTTGAGCGCGGGCACACAGTCCGCGAACGTGATGCCCAGGGGCTCCGGCTTCCATGACGGGTCCTCGTAGCGGTGGCGGATTTCGTCGTCGACGAGCATCCAGGACGCGGAGTCGCAGGCGATGACGTCGACCGACACCAGCACATGGTCGCCGTCGGGCATGCGGACAACCTCGGGCAGGAGCATCGGGCCCGCAGCCGGGTCCGCGACCCGGGTGGCGAGCCGCTCGCGGATGGCGCGGAGTCCGTCGTCGGCGTCCTCGGAGTTCCGGAGATCGTGGACCCGCAGCGTGAATCCGTCGTACGGGAGGACCCGCTGACGGCCCTCGTCCGTGATGACCGAACGGAGCATCGGATGCCGGCGGACGGTCTCCGCCCACGCGGTCTCGTAGCGGCCGATGTCGAGATCCCCCGCGAGGTACTCGAGGAAGAAGTGGCAGCCGACGCCCCCGAGCTCATAGGAGGGATCGCGTCCCACCCAATAGGCGTGCTGGACGCGGGTCAGGTCGAAGTCGCCACGCGGATCCCCGGCGTCCGCGCGGGCTCCCGCCGCCGCAGACGGTTCCCCGGCCCCGGCGTCTGCGCCGCCCGGGTGCGCATCGGGGCCACGGTCCGCGGAGATCCCGCGCAGCAGGGCCGCGAGGCCCCCGGCGGTCGGGTTGTCGAGGACGTCGCGGAGCCGGAGCTCGACGCCCGAGCGGGTCCGGATGCCGGCGAGGAGCTTCGTGGCAAGCAGCGAATGTCCACCGGACGCGAAGAAATCGTCGGCGTCGGACGTCACGGGGCGCCCGAGGACATCCATCCATGCGCGTGCGACCGTCCGGGCCGCCTCGTCGCCGTCGGCCTCCGATCCGTCGCCGGAGGCATCGCCGGCTGCTCCCCTGCGGACGACGTCGAGGTGATCGGACCTCGAGTTGAGCTCCTCCGGCGAGGCGGCGAGCTGGGCGGGTGTTCCCCGGCGCCCGATGAGGTCCGCCATGGCGGCGACCGCATCGTCGACGTCGATGGCGTGGCGCATCGTGACCTCCGACGCGGCAGCGGCCTCCTCGGCGTCGCCCCTGCGGAGCCGATCCCAGTCGACGGCCGTCCACCCCTCCGTCGCCATCGCCATGCCGTCGAGGAACCGGCTGGCCGCGACATAGCCGGCGAGCCCGAAGCCGCCGATGGTGCCCGCGGCCGAGGACATGAGGAGCACCTGGGGCCGGCCGCCTCCCCGGCCGCCCTCCCCCGGCGCATCGGAGCCCAGCCGGGCAAGTGCACGGTCAAGGCAAACGGACCCCGCGATCTTCGCGGTCAGGGACTCGCCCGGCGAGCCCCCGAGCATCTCCTGGAACGTCGCGACGTCGACGTCGACCGCCGCGTGCACCACCGCACCGATCGCCCCGTGATGCTCCACCGCCTCCCCTAGCGCCGCGACGAGCGCATCCTCGTCCGAGGAATCCGCGCGATGCCATGTGATGGCGCCATCCGATCCCCCGACGAGGTCGGCGACGTCGCCCACGGGCTCCGTGCGGGACACCAGGGCCACGCCATGCCCGCGATCGGCGAGGACCCGGGCCAGCCTACGGCCGACCGCACCCGTTCCGCCGATGATCGCGCAGCACCCGTGGAAGGGGGTCTCCCTCCCGATGGAGGAGGACGGGAACCAGCGTCGTTCGAGGACGAGTCCCGCGCGCACCGCACGATGCCTGTTGGCGGTGCCTCCGCCGAGGAACTCCCCGATGTCGTCTGCGACGATCTCCGAATCCGACGAGGAGGCCCCGGGGGCCACGTCGATGGTGCGCCACATCAGTCCCGGGGTCTCCTGCGCGGCGACCCTCGGGACACCGGTGGCGGCCGTCGCCACGGGGTCGACCGCGTCGCCGGGGGCGATGCCCTCGGCGCCGGCCGTGAGCTGGACCCAGCGGACGACATCGTCGGCGCCCGCACCCGTGGAGCGCAGCCCGTCGAGGAGCCGGGCGGTCAGCGACAGGTGGGCGGCAACCGCCGCGTTCGCTGCGGCACCGTCGGTCACGGCGGCGTCCGCGGTTCCGTTCCCGCCGTCGGCATCGGTCTCGGGTGCGCCGAGGAGAATCAGGTCCGGCGGGGTTGCGGGGAGGTCGGCGTCATCGCCGACCCGCATGATCTCGTAGCCGCGTTCGGCGAGGATGCCCGTGACGGACTCGAGGGGTTCCCCACCGCCCGCGACCCACGTCACCGGGGCCTCAGACACCGCGACGCCGGACGCCCCGGAGTCTCCGCACGTAGACCACCGGGCCACCTGGATGAGCCCGAACGCCCCGGAGGACGCGGCGCCGCCGCTCTCCGGTTCCGCCGGCGCCGACGCCCCCTCCGGAAAATCCGCGCCGATGCGGTGTTCCGCGATGCAATCGACCCTGTTCCACTCCCGTCGGCGGACGCGCGTGCCAGCGAAGGGATCGGGCAGCAGCCCGGCGACGGCACACGCGAGGACGGCGGGCCCGTTCCGGCGGGCACCGCCTGCCTCGTTCCCATCGCCGCCGGTCCCGGACGCGGGACGGTCAGAGGACGTCGGCAGCGCCGCGGATGCACCGGGCAACGCGCTCGCGAGCCGGGCGAGGCCGGTCCCCGGACCTACCTGAAGGACGATGCCGGGATGCTCCGCGAGGGCCGCGCGCATCGCTTCGTGGAAGAGGACCGTGCCGCGGAGATGCCGGACCCAGTGGTCCGCCCCGATCTCCTCGCCCTCCCCGATCCGGCCGCCGGTGGCCGTCGAGTACATCGGCAGGGACGGACGGGCCGCCGGCAGGCCGGCGACCGCGCGGCGGAAGTCCGGGAGAATCCCGTCGACCATCCGGGAGTGGGCGGCCGCCGCGACGCCGATGACGCGGCTCTGCTCCCCCGCCCCCGCGATGGTCTTCCGCAGCGCCTCGAGCGCCGCCGGTGGTCCCGCGAGGACATGGGCGGTGGGGGCATTCACCGCGGCGACGTCGATGTCCGGGTGCTCCGCCAGCATCGTCCGCAGGCGCCCGGCGGGCATGGAGGTGGCCAGCATCGCGCCCTCCGGCATGCGGTTCATCAGCGTCGAGCGGGCGGCGACGAGCCGGCACGCCCCGTCCTCGTCGAGCGCTCCGGCGATGACCGCCGCAGCGTACTCGCCCACGCTGTGCCCGACGACGGCGGCCGGCCGGGCGCCGCGGGCCAGGAGGGAACGGGCCGTGGCGACCTGCGCGACGAAGAGGGCGGGGAGCCCGATCACGGGATCCGAGGGGTCCCCGGCCAGGGCGTCGCCGCGCAGGAGCGCCCTGGGATCGTGCCCGGTCAGTGCGGTGATCTTCTGCGACAGGGACTCGACGGCCCGGCGATAGGCGTCGTCCGCCTGCTCCATCCCGTCGGCCATGCCCGCCCACTGGGAGCCTCCGCCCGCGAAGATCCAGACGGCGTCGCGCGGCGCCGCCGGCGCGGACCCCGGAGCCTCGCCGAGGACGACGTGCACATTGGCGCCGCCGATGCCGAACGAGCTGACACCCGCGATGCGGGGGCCGTCAGGCCACGTGCCCGGCCGATCAGCCAGTGTGAAGGCGGACCCGTCCAGTTCCAGCGCGGGGTTGGGGACTTCGGCGTGCAGGGTGCGCGGGATCCAGCCGCTGCGGATCGCGCCGATGGCCTTCACCAGCCCCGCGAGGCCGGATGCCGCGTCGGCGTGGCCGATGGCGGATTTCACCGATCCGAGGGCGCACCAGGGTTCGTCGGCGGGCCCGAAGACGGC
>JAEWGK010000175.1 GCA_023388385.1 Actinomycetes bacterium
TCCTCCCGATGGTCGACGAGCTCGCCGCCCGTCGCCGCCGCCGCTCCAGCTAGCGGCCCCGCCCGTCGCGGCCCCCTTTGTGCGTGACGACGGCGCCCCGTCCGGCTGTCATCCCGGACGGGGCGCCTTTGCGGTGCGTCTAGAGGCCCAGTGCCGCGTCGAGCGCGGCGCCGAGAGCCTCCGCGTCGCCGGCCGGGGCGACGGCGTAGCTGCCGCCGGTGGCCCCGGCGAGCCGCTCCAGTTCCCCGCCGGTCGAGTCGGTGCCGGCGACGACGACGTCGACGCGGACGGGGCGGGCGTCGTCACGCGCGGAGATCAGGGCGTCGACGGCTCCATGCGCGTCATCGGCCGTCGCGTCCGAGCCGGAGGAGACCAGCACCACGCGGTTGGGGCCGGCGGGCCGCCAGGCGTCTTCGGCATGCCAGATGGCCTCCGGCAGCGAGCGCCACAGCCACGGCTCACCAACGGGGCCGATGGCCTCGAGCGCGGCGAGCGACGCCTCGGGTGAGGCGCCCGCGAGCCACACGTTGCCGCGCACCGGGGTGGCCACGCCGGGGGACACGGGGGAGGAGTAGTTCCACAAGGCGGTGCGGCCGTCTCCGGCGGAGGCCTCCGGTATGCGGGTGCGCAGCGCGTCCTTCACGGTGGCGAGATCGGAATTCGCCGAGGCGTCGACGAGGATGAGCGCGGAGCCCGTGCCTTCGCCCTCGGCGGCCGCCGCGGGCGTCTGCGGGCCGACCGGGGCGGCGGGCGCGCCAGGGGCCGGCGGGTCCTGCGGGCCGGCGGGGACCGCGGCGATGGCGCCCTGGACGGCGGAGGCGCGCTCGGCCTGCGGGCCAGCCGGGGACGCCCATGCACCGGGATCGGTCTGTGAGGCCCCGGCGGGGTCGACCCCCTCCGGGGTGGTCTCCGTGAGGAAGCGGATGAAGTCCGCGCCGGCGCGGGCGGTCAGCTCGTCGACGCCTCCGCCGGCTCCGAAGGACACCACCGGGGCGGCGATGGAGGTCGAGTCCCCCGGGTCGATCCAGGTAACGCCCTGGTGAGGGGAGGCCATGGACGGCGTGGCGGCCATCGCCCCGACGGGCGCATCGGCGGCCGCCGAGGTCAGCTCCTCCAGCAGCGCGTCGGAGTTGCGGGGGCTGGTCCACTGCGCGCGGACCACGGCGGCCTGCTGCACCGCCGCCGGGTCGGAGACCGGGTCGAGGTGCGCGGCGGCGATGGAGGAGACGACGGCGTCGTCGCCGCCGGGGGCCGCGATGCCCTCGCCTGCCGGGCCGAGCTCCGCCCAGGGCCGGCCCTCGAAGCGGGGCAGGGCCGCGGCGGCGACGGCCAGGCCCACCGGCTGCGGCGTCAGCCGCGTGCGGGGGCCGGCGACGGTGACGGCGGGGTCGTCGTCGGCGCGGGAGACGTGCTCGTCGGACGCCGGGATCCACACGGCGGGGACGCCGGAGGCCGGCGCACCCGGGCGGGCGTTGGCCGTGGCGACGATGTCCTGCACCGCCCGCTCGGAGCCCGTGACGGAAATCTGGGGCCGCACGCAGTGGTCCTCCACGACGGGAGAGGTCTCGCCGTAGGCGAAGACCAGGTCGCGGACCGTCTCGGCGACGGCTGGGTCGGCTTCGACGGTCATGGTCAGGTCTCCCCGGCCGCAGCCGCCGGCCGCCGTGCCGCTGTCGTCGTTCCGGTTCATCCAGCGGATGGACGTAACGACGATCGCCGCGATCACGACGATGGCGAGCACGGCCAGGATCAGGGGGCCGACGGCGACGCGGGCGTTGCCCTTGCCGTCCGAGTGTCGTCCCATCAGTTGCTCACGCTCCTTGTGCGTCCGGTTCCCCGGGACCGGGCCCGGGAGATGCGGATCAGTCTATGGGGCCGATGGTGTTCATGTGAACGGTTGGGCGTCGTCACGCACGAGCACCCGGTCGGCGCACGCGATGAGCGCGCGCCGCAGCGGCTCCGCGCGGCGGGAGAAGGCGCGCTGGCGGGCCACGTACTCGGCCTTGCCCTCGGGCGTTTCGATGCGCACCGGCCCCACGCCCCAGTCCCGCAGGTCGTAGGGGGAGGCCGCCATGTCGAGGCGGCGCACGTCGCGGGCCAGCTCGAAGCAGTCGAGCCACAGCTCGCCCGGCACCAGCGGCCCGAGCTTCGCGGCCCACTTGTACAGGTCCATCGTCGCGTGCAGGCATCCGGCCTGCTCACACGCGGGCTGGCCGCCGCGCGTCAGCAGCCGGTCGTTGAGGGGGCGGGCGGCGTCGGTGAAGAAGCGGAAGGCGTCGTAGTGCGTGCACGTCACGTGCCGCACGTGCGAGTCGACGACGGCGTCCGTCCCCGCCGCGCCCAGCCGCAGCGGCTCCGGGTGCCGCGGCCTGTCCGTGCGGTAGACCATCGCCCACTCGTGCAGACCGAAGCAGTCGAAGCGCGCGGGATTGTCCAGCGTCGCCGCCAGCAGATCGCGGATGTAGCGCACGGAGTCGCCGCGGCGGTCCAGGAACCGCTGCACGTCGAGCGTGACGACGCCCCGGGCGTCGGCCGCCAGGTCCCGCCGCCACGCCAGCGCGGGATCCGGTTCGCCGTCGTCGGCGGCCCCCGCCAGCGCGACCCCTGCGCCCGGCCACCAGCGGCGCAGCTGCGCGGGGCGGACGGGGTAGTACTCGAACAGGAAGTCCTCGACGGGGTGGCGCTGGCCACGGGAGCGCCGGCGCAGGTGGTCGGCGGTGAGCGCGTCGGCGCGGGCGGCGTGGGCCTCCGCGCGCGGGCGCCACTCCGCGGGGTCCAGGATGTGGACGTCGTCGGCGGTCATCGGCCGGACCGCCCCGTGCCGCGGCCGCCCTTCGTGCGCTTCGGGCGGTGGACCCGGCCGGTGCCGCCGTGGCGGCGGGTGCCGGCGTGGCGCCGCTCCCGCTTCGGGCCGCGCGGTTTCCGGGCCCCGACGGCGTCGGCGAGCGCGCGGGAGCCGGGCTCGGCGCCGATCTCCTCCGGCTCGATGCCGGCGGCCGCGTACATCCGGGAGGCGGAGGCGGCCTGCGGATCCCGGACGATGGCGGCGACGGTGCCGGTCGCCCCCGCCCGCGCCGTGCGGCCGGAGCGGTGCAGATACGTGGCGGCATCGGCCGGCGGATCGACGTGGACGACGAGATCCAGCTCGGGGACGTGCAGGCCGCGGGCGGCGACGTCGGTGGCGACGAGCACCGGCACGTCCCCCGAGGCGAAGGACGCCAGAGCGTCGCGGCGGGCGACGCGGCCACGGTCGCCGTGCAGCGTCTCGTGCGGGATGCCGGCGGCGACGAGCAGCCCCGACACCTGCGCGACACGGGACTTCGAGGAGACGAAGAGGATGGTGCGGCCCCTGCGCGCGGCCAGCCACGGCACGAGGGCGTCGGCCTCGTCGTAGCCGCGCACGCGCAGGACCAGGTGGCGGCGCCGGTCGGGGGCGGGGGCGCCGTCGGCCGCGTCGGTGCCATCTGCACCGGCGGCGCCCGCCGGCGTGACCGTGCCGGAGTCCGCGCCGCCGCCGACGGTGACGCCGACATGCGCGTCGAGCATGACCTGGGCCAGCGGCTCCACCCGCTCGTCGAGCGTGGCGGACAGCAGCATCCGCTGCGCGTCCTCCGGCGCCGCCACCGCGATGCGGGTGACGTCCGGCAGGAAGCCCAGATCCGCCATCTCGTCGGCCTCGTCGACGACGAGGACGGAGACGTCGTCAAGCGA
>JAEWGK010000176.1 GCA_023388385.1 Actinomycetes bacterium
GGGCCCACCTGCGCAGCACGGCGCCGGGGTCGGCGTCGGCGATACCGGCGTCGGCGGGATGCGCCAGGTGGCGGCGTCCCGCGACGCCCAGGGCGACGACGTCGTCCGGCACCCCTCCGGCGTCAGCCGCGAGCGCCCGTGCCTCCTGCTCCGGCACGGGGCCGAGCTCCCGCAGGGCGTCGAGCACCTCGGCGGCGTCGCGCGGCCGGGTGGCGTCCGTGCGCCGGCGCAGCGCGTCGACGACGGCACCGCACGCCCCGGGGTCCAGTACCTCCCGCAGGTCCACGGCGCCGATGACGGCGGCCAGCAGGTCCGGGTCCAGGTGCAGGGCGGCGGCGCGGCGCTCGGCGGCGGGAACGTCGCCTTCGTAGAGGAACTCGCCGGTGTAGCGGAACAGCAGCGCGGCGGCGAAGGGGCTCGGCGACGACGTCACCGTCCCGTGGACGCGCGCCGTCTCCAGGACGCGCTCCAGGGCGGGGACGTCGTAGACGTCGCGGAGCACCTCGCGGGTCGTCTCCAGCAGGACCGGGTATCCGGGGATGCCGCGCACGGCCGTGAGCAGCTGCTCCGCGCGCAGACGCTGGCGCCACAGCGGCTGGCGGGAACCGGGCCGCCACCGCGGCAGCAGCAGGGAGCGGGCCGCGCATTCGCGGAAGCGGGCGGCGAACAGCGCCGTCGTGGAGACGAGGTCCGGCACCACCGTCACGTCGACGTCGAACAGCTCCGGCCCCGGCGGCGGGTCCATCGCGGGCAGTCGCAGGATGATCCCGTCGTCGGCGGCCGTCGGCCTGGCGTCGACGCCGTGCAGCGCCCGGGCCCGCTCACCCGCGGCCAGCGCCCAGGGCGCGTTGACCGCGCGGCCGTGCGGGCTGTGGAGGATGACCTGCCAGTCGCCCGTCTCGTCGCGGAAGGACTCGACCAGCAGGTCACGCTCGTCGGGCACCATGCCGGCGGCCTCCCGCTGCCGGGCGACGAGGACCGCCAGCTCCCGCACGCCGGCGGCGCCGATGACGGGTTCCAGCGCCGCCGGGTCGCGCAGGGCCGCACCGACGGCGGCGGCCAGCTCCGGCGGCCGCCCCGCGTCGTCGCCGTTCCAGAACGGCAGCCTGCCGGTGAGCCCCGGCGCGGGCGCCACGAGCACGCGGTCGCGGGTGATCGCCGTGATGCGCCAGCTCGAGGCACCGAGCGTGACGACGTCGCCCACGCGGGACTCGTGGACCATCTCCTCGTCGAGCTCCCCGACGCGGCGGGCCCCGTCCTCGCCGCCGGCGAGGAAGACGCCGAACAGGCCGCGGTCCGGGATCGTCCCGCCGGACGTGACGGCCAGGCGCTGGGCGCCCTTCCGGGCCCGCAGGACGTTCCCCTCGCGTTCGAGGCGGGGGCGCAGGTCGGCGAGGTCCGGCGTCGTGAAGCCCCCGGTGACCTGATCGACGACCGCGTCGAACACGGGCCTGGGGAGGTTGCGCCACGGATACGCGCGCCGGACGGTGGCCCACCAGCCCTCCACGTCGAGCGGATCCAGCGCCGCCGCGGCGACGGTGAGCTGCGCCAGCACGTCGAGGGGAGCCTCCGGCACGTGGAGCTCCTCGATGTCGCCGGCCAGCATGCGGGAGACGACGACAGCGCACTTCAGCAGGTCCGCCGGATGCAGCGGGTGGACGATGCCGCGGGAGACCGCGCCGACGCGGTGCCCGGCGCGGCCGATGCGCTGCAGGGCGGCGGCCGCCGACGGCGGCGACTCGACCTGGACGACGAGGTCGACGTCGCCCATGTCGATGCCGAGCTCCAGCGTGCCGGTGGCGACGACGCAGCGCAGCCGCCCGGTTTTCAGGCCCTCCTCGATCTCCTCGCGCGCCTCCCGGGAGACGCTGCCGTGGTGGGCGCGGGCGAACGCCGGGGCGGCCTGGCCCGCGATGTCGTCGACGAGGCCGAGCTGGGCCGGTGGGCGCCGCATCGCCGCCGACAGCAGCGAGGGGTCGTGCTCCGCGGCCCACAGCTCGTTGAGCCGGCCGGTGAGCTTCTCCGCGTTGCGGCGGGAGTTGACGAAGACGATGGTCTACCGCTCCCCCAGCACCTCCCGGTACACGCGCTCGGCGACGTGGGGCCAGACGCTGCCCGGCCGGTCGGCGGCCTCGCGGGCGGGGTCGGCGACGGGGTCCGCCCCTCCGCCATCCGCGTCACCCAGCGCCGCGAACGACTCGACGGGCATCTCCACCCGCACATCCCAGCGCTTGCCCGACGGCGGATCGACGATGACGGCGCCGCGGCCGCCGGTGAGCAGGGCCGCGACGCGCTCCTTCGGCCGGACCGTCGCGGACAGGCCGATGCGCTGCGGGCGCGGGCCGCCGACGAGGTCGTCGAGCCGCTCCAGCGTCAGCGCCAGGTGGGAGCCGCGCTTGGAGCCGGCGACGGCGTGGACCTCGTCGACGATGACGGCTCGGACGCCGCGCAGCGTCTGCCGCGCCCTCGACGTGAGCATGAGGTGCAGGGATTCGGGCGTGGTGATGAGGATGTCCGGCGGCCGGCGCACCAGCCTCGCCCGCTCGGCCGGGTCGGTGTCGCCGGAGCGGATGCCGACGGTGATGGGGCGGGCCAGCCCGGCGCGGGCCGCGATGCCCTCCAGCGGCGCGCGGAGGTTGCGGCCGACGTCGGCGCCGAGGGCCTTGAGCGGGGAGACGTAGAGGACGCGCACGGCCCCGCCCGCGTCTCCGGCGGCGACGTCGCGGACGAGGGAGTCGATGGCCCACAGGAACGCCGCCAGCGTCTTGCCGGAGCCGGTGGGGGCGACGACCAGGGCGTCGTCGCCGCGGGCGATGGCCTCCCACGCGCCGGCCTGCGCCGCGGTGGGCTCCCCCAGCTCGTCCGCGAACCAGTCCCGCACGGGCGCGGAGAACCTGTCGAGCGGCGGCACCCGGCACCTCCCGTCCGTTCCCCCTATCATCATGGGTATGTCAGCCACCGTAGATGATGCCACCCTGACCCTCCGCCTCGCGCAGGGCACCGGCGAGATCCTGAAGGGCGTCCGCAACGTCGGACTGTTGCGCGGCCGCATCCTCGGCGACGCGGGAGACGCGCTCGCCCAGGAGTGGATTGCGCGGGTACTGGAGCAGCACCGCCCGGACGACGCCGTGCTGTCCGAGGAGGCCTCCGACTCCGGCACGCGCCTGGGCAAGTCCCGCGTGTGGGTCATCGACCCGCTCGACGGCACCCGCGAGTTCGCCGGCGGCCGCCAGGACTGGGCCGTGCACATCGCCCTGGTGGAGAACGGGCAGCCGATCCACGCCGCCGTCGGTCTGCCCGACCTGGGCCAGGTGTTCCACACCGGCGAGTCCAAGGCCGTCATGGGCCCGATGTCCGGCAAGATCGTCATCTCCCGCAACCGCCCGCCGAAGATGGCGGAGTTCGTCGCGGACAAGCTGGGGCGCGAGCTGGTGCCGATGGGCTCCGCCGGCGCGAAGGCCATGCACGTGCTGCTGGGCGACATGGACGCCTACATCCACGCCGGCGGCCAGTACGAGTGGGACTCCGCCGCCCCGGTCGGCGTCTGCCGCGCCGCCGGCCTGCACGTCTCCCGCCTCGACGGCTCGGAGCCGAGCTACAACCACGAGGACACGTACCTGCCGGACATCCTCATCTGCCGCCCGGAGATCGCCGACGACATCCTCGCCGCCGTCGCGGAGTACCGCGACACCCACGGCGAGGACTGATCCGCGCCCCCGCCCGGCACCTCCGGGCGGGGGCGTGGCGCGTCCGGCTACCCTGGCGGGCATGACGGCCCGCGACATCCCCACCCCGTACGAGGACCTGCTCCGCGAGATCCTGGAGGACGGCGTCCCGAAGTCCGACCGCACCGGCACCGGCACCCGCAGCCTGTTCGCCCGCCAGCTGCGCTACGACCTGGGCACGGGCTTCCCGCTGCTCACCACGAAGAAGGTGCACCTGAAGTCCATCGTCTACGAGCTGCTGTGGTTCATGCGCGGCCTCTCGGACAACACGTGGCTGAACGACCGCGGCGTGACCATCTGGGACGAGTGGGCCGGCGAGGACGGGGACCTGGGCCCCATCTACGGCGTCCAGTGGCGCTCGTGGCCCACTCCCGACGGCCGCACCATCGACCAGCTGGCCGGGGCGCTGGAGATGTTGAGGACAGACCCGGACTCGCGCCGCAACATCGTGTCGGCGTGGAACGTCGGCCAGCTGGAGGACATGGCGCTGCCGCCGTGCCACCTGTTGTTCCAGTTCTACGTCGCCGAGGGGAAGCTGAGCTGCCAGCTGTACCAGCGCAGCGCGGACATGTTCCTGGGCGTGCCGTTCAATATCGCCAGCTACGCACTGCTCACGCACATGATGGCGCAGCAGGCGGGTCTGGGCGTCGGCGAGTTCATCTGGACCGGCGGCGACTGCCACATCTACGACAACCACGTCGAGCAGTGCCGGCTGCAGCTGACCCGCGAGCCACGCCCGTACCCCGAGCTGCGGCTGCGCAAGGCCGATGATCTGTTCTCCTACGGGTACGAGGACGTCGAGATCGTCGGCTACGACCCCCACCCCGCCATCCGCGGCACGGTGTCGGTCTGATGGGCGCCGCGGCCGATGCGGCGCGCGGGGGCGCCCGCCCCGCGTTCGTCGGCATGATCTGGGCGCAGACGCCCGACGGCGTCATCGGCGACGGCGAGTCCATGCCGTGGCATCTGCCGGAGGACCTGCGCCACTTCAGGGAGACGACGATGGGGGCCCCGGTCATCATGGGTCGGCGCACGTGGGATTCCCTGGACCCGCGGTTCCGCCCACTGCCGGGCCGCCGCAACGTCGTCCTGTCGCGCACCCGGAGCGCCTTCGATGGGGCGGGGCACGCCGCGGACCTGGGCTCCGCCCTCGCGGCGCTGGCCGGCGAGTCTGCCGCGTGGATCATCGGCGGCGGCCGCGTCTACCGGGAGGGGCTGGAGGTCGCCGACGAGTGCGTCGTCACCGAGGTGGACCTGGACGCCGACCCGCCCCACCGCGTCACCGCGCCCGACCTGATCGGCTGGGAGCCGGTGCGCCGGAGCGGCTGGGCCGTCTCCGCGGCGTCGCGGCCGGAGCGCCTGCGCTACCGCATGACGACGTGGCGGCGCCGACGCGGGGAATGACGCGCGGACAGACAGCCCCGCCGATGTGATGCAACTCACACGATCGGCGATGGGTTCCCGGAACGATCCGCGCGCCCGCCGCGTTGAACGGAACATGCCGGACAACATCGAGACTCCGAAGACCACCGAGCACGTGACCATCTACGCCGCCTCCTGGTGCCCGTTCTGCCAGAAGCTGCTGGCGGGGTTGAAGGAGCTCGACGTGCCGTTCGAGGCGTGGGACGTCGAGAAGCACGACGATCTCGCCGCCTGGGTCGAGTCCGTCAACGACGGCAACCGCGTCGTGCCGACCGTCCTGTACTCCGACGGCACCCACGCCACCAACCCGCCGGTGAAGCAGGTCGCCCGCCGCTACCGCGAGCTCTCGGGCGCCGCCGAGTAGCCCTCGCGCCCACGCGGACCCCGCCCCTCTCCCCCCTCCCGGGGACGCCGACGGCGCCGCCCCCGCGTTCCATGCCGGATCGCGGGGGCGGCGCCGTCGTCACGCACGGATGCGCCGGGACGTCGCTCCAGATCGTCGTGGGCCATGAGCTGGCGCGCGGCCTCCGTGATGGAGCCCGACAGCGACGGGTACACGGAGAAGGTCTTCGCCAGATCGTTGACCGTCAGCTGGTTGGTCACGCACACCGCGATGGGCAGGATGAGCTCGGAGGCGGTCGGCGCGACGACGACGCCACCGATGATGATGCCCGAGTTGCGGCGGCAGAATAGCTTGACGAAGCCGTGGCGCAGGGAGCGCATCTTCGCACGCGGGTTGCCGGCCAGCGGGAACACCTCGACGCGGGCGGAGACCTCACCGGCCTCGATCTGCGCCTGCGAGACGCCGACGGTGGCGATCTCCGGGCGGGTGAACACCGCGGAGGAGACCGTCTTCATGCGGATGGGGTTCACGCCCTCGCCGAGCGCGTGGTACATGGCGACGCGGCCCTGCATGGCGGCGACGGAGGCCAACGGGAACAGGTCCGTGCAGTCGCCGGCGGCGTAGATGCCGGAGATGTTCGTGCGGGAGACGCGGTCGACGTGGATGTGGCCCGACGGGGTCATCTCGACGCCGACGGCCTCCAGGCCCAGACCCCGGGTGTTCGGGATGGCGCCGACGGTCATGAGGGCGTGGGAGCCGAGGACCTCGCGGCCGTCGGACGTGACGACGCGGACGCCGCCGTCCTCCGTGCGCTCCACCAGGTCGCAGCGCGCGTTCTTGACGACGTCGACGCCGCGCTCCAGCAGCACCGCCTCCAGGGCGTCGGCGGCGTCGGCGTCCTCGTGCGGCAGGATGCGGTCGCGGGAGGCCACCATCGTGACCTTCACGCCCAGCTCCGTGAACGCCGAGACGAACTCCGCGCCCGTGACGCCGGAGCCGACGACGACGAGGTGCTCGGGCAGCTCCTCCAGGTTGTAGACCTGGCGCCAGGTCAGGATGCGCTCGCCGTCGGGGCGGGCGCCCGGCAGGATGCGCGGGGAGGCACCGGTGGCCAGCAGCACGAGGTCGGCCTCCAGCGTCTCCTCGCCGCCCTCGAGCAGCTCGACGGTGACGTAGTGGGTGACGCGGCCCGGCTCGTAGTCGTCCAGGCGGCCGCGGCCCTGCAGCACGGTGACGCCCTCGCGCTCCAGCTGGGCGGCGACGTCGGAGGACTGGGTGTTCGCCAGGCGCTGCACGCGCTCGTTGACGGCGGTGAAGTCGATGGCGCGCTTGGAGAAGTCCGGGCGCAGGCCCATCTCGTCCGCGCGGCGCATGTCGGTGCGCACGCCGGTGGCGGCGATGAACGCCTTCGAGGGCACGCAGTCCCACAGGACGGAGGAACCGCCGGGGCCCGCGTCCTCGACGACGGTCACCTCGGCGCCGTACTTCGCGCCGACAAGCGCCGCCTCGTAGCCGGCGGGGCCGCCGCCGATGATCACGATCCTCTTCGCCACTGGTCCTCCAAGTCCTTTCAGCGGGTGAATGCCGCACCCAGTCTAGCGCCGGGCCTGGCGCGGGGCCGGGCGGGGCGAGGCGCCGGGCGGGCGGGGCGCGGGGCCGGGTGAGGCGCGGGTCAGAGCCTCCGGCCGGGCGACTCCGCGAGGCGCTGCGCGTCGCCGTCCTCGTAGCGGGCGACGATGCCGGAGAAGAAGCGGACGCCGACGCCAAGGCACCGCTCGTCGACGACCAGGTCGTCGCGGTGCAGATCGTGCTTGTCGCCGCGGCCGGACCAGCAGCCGAGGCGCGCCATCGAGCCGGGGACGTGCTCCAGGTACCAGCCGAAGTCCTCGCCGCCGGAGGACTGCGGGGCCTGCACGACCGCGTTCTCGTCGACGCGGCGGACCGTCTCCGCCATGAGCGCGGTGCAGTAGTCGTCGTTGACGACGGCGGGCACGCCGCGCGTGTAGTTCAGGGTGTGCGCGACGCCGGTCGGGGCGAGGACCTCCGCGATGAGCTCCTCCACCAGCGGCTGGAGACCGCGCCACACGGTGACGTCGGCGGTGCGCACGGTGCCGAGCATCGTCGCGGTCGTCGGGATCGCGTTCGCGGCGTAGCCGGCGTTCGCGGAGCCGAACGTGACGACGGTGCCGGTGCGCGGATCGACCCGCCGCGACAGCAGTCCGGGCAGGTCGGTGATGAGCTTGCCCATGCCGTAGACGACGTCGGCGGTCAGGTGCGGGCGCGCCGAGTGCCCACCCGGGCCCTCCAGGCGGATCTCCAGGCTGTCGCCGGCGGAGGTGATGGCGCCGACCCGGACGCCGACGTGGCCGACGCGCAGCTTCGGCTCGACGTGGAGGGCGAAGATGCGGGAGACGCCCTCCAGACCGCCGAACTCGATGACGTCCGGGGCGCCGCCGACCATGACCTCCTCCGCCGGCTGGAAGATGAAGCGCAGGGGCACGGGCAGACCGCCGTGGTCCCGGTCGTACTCCGCCATCGCCAGGGCCGTCGCCAGCGTGATCGTGGTGTGGAAGTCGTGGCCGCATGCGTGCATGACGCCGTCGTTGCCGCTGGCGTAGGGCAGGCCGGTGGTCTCCGTGATGGGCAGGGCGTCCATGTCGCCGCGGAAGGCGACGCGGCCGACGGGTTCGCCGTCGTCGTCCACCCGGGGAGCCCCGACGTCCACGATCGCGCCCGTGTTCGGCAGCCGCACCGGTTCCAGCCCGGCCTCCTCGAGCTTCGACACGACCAGGTCCGTCGTGGCGCGCTCCATGTGGGACAGCTCGGGATTGGCGTGCAGGTGCCTGCGGAGACGCTGCATCTCGTCGCCGTTGCGCCGCCACCAGTCCCTGATGAAGTCCTCGATCATGATTCCCACCTTAGGTCGGCCGCCGGTTCCTCCCACCAGGTGGGCACCAGGACCGATGTCGGGGCGTCTGAAATAATCCGGCCCATGACCGAGTCGAGAAACGACGGTGCCCGGGGCCACGATTGGGCCTGGTCCGCCGATCCCCGCGAGGGGGGCTCCTGGACGCTGCCCGGTGGGGCCGGTGGCGACGGGACCCGGGCGTGGGCAACGGGCTTCATCCCCTCCGAAGCCGGCTTCCAGGCGGGGCAGAGGGCGGGCGGCTACGCCGCGACCGACGCCGATCCGTACGACACGCTCTTCGCCCCGTACGCGGGCGACGGCGGGCAGTCCCGCGGGCCCGGGCGCTCGGGTGCGGCCGCCTGGATGCTGGCCGTCATGGGACTCGCCCTGCTGGTCGTCATCGGCTCGGTCGTCCTCATGATGAGCGGCAACGGGGACCGCGGCCAGGCGGAGGCGACGTCGGCGGACACGGGGGTCCCCGCCCCGCTGCCCCGCACGGAGACCGTCACCACGACGACGACGGCCACGGCGACCGCCACCCCCACCCCGGACCACGACGGAACGGATCAGGTCTCGGCGCCCGGATCCGGCTCCGGCTACTCGACGTGGGGCTTCGCCTCGGCGCAGTTCTACGTCGACGGCTGGCGGCACGGCCCGCATTGCCGCTCGGGCGATGACGCCGTCCTGGGGATGGAGAGCCCCGACTACCAGGCGATCGTGTGCGAGGGCTCCGGCGGGTACTACTACCAGGGCATGGGCCGGAACGGCGGGACGCTGAGCGAGTACCTCCCCGCGACCGGCTATGAGGCGTACTCGGAGCCCCGTGCCGGCGGCACACGGGCCAACCGCTGGCAGGCGTTCAGCGGGGACGTCACCTACCAGGTCTCCCCCAACGGCATCACCATCCGGCAGGGCGGCGAGGTGGTCGACGACGACGAGTCGACGTTCTTCGCGTTCCGCGGCTGACCGCGTACCCGCGGCCACGCCCCCTAGAACGAGTGCAGGTCGATGTTGCGGGGGCCGTAGAGGCGGTCGCCGGCGTCGCCGAGGCCCGGGACGATGTACGCGTCCTCGTTGAGCGCCGGATCGATGGTGGCGGTGACCAGGCGGACCGGATGGCCGGAGCGCTCCAGCGCGTCGACGCCCGGCTGCGCGGAGACCATGCACACGCACGTGATCATCTCGGCGCCGCGGTCGACCAGCAGCTGCAGGGCGTGCAGCAGGGAGCCGCCGGTGGCGAGCATCGGGTCGACGAGCATGATTTCGCGGCCGGACAGGTCCTCCGGCAGCGCCTCCAGGTACGGGACGGGCTCATGGGTCTCCTCGTCGCGGGCGAGGCCGATGAAGCCGACCTGCGCATCCGGGATCATCGACAGCGCGGGGTCGATCATGCCCAGGCCGGCACGGATGATCGGGATGATGATCGGCGGGTTGGACAGGCGGTGGCCGGTGGCGGTGCCGACCGGGGTGGCGCAGTCGAACTCCTCGACCGGCAGCTCCCGCGAGGCCTCGTAGATGAGCATCGCGCCCAGGTCAGCCAGCGCCGACCGGAAGGCCACGTTGTCGGTGCGCTTGTCGCGCATGATGGTCAGCCGGGAGGCGGCCAGCGGATGGTCGACGATGGTGATCTCCATGGCCCTCAGGCTACCCCGCTCGAATGCGCACGCGAGCGTGCGTGCGCGCCGCCCGGGTCACCCGCGCCGGTGGTGCGTGACGACGCCCCGGGCCGCGCCCTCCGGCCTCTCCCCCGCCGCCGCGGCGCGGCCTGGTCCGGCGGGAAGAAGAATGGAACCGTCCGGTGCCGCGACGCGTCTAATGGGGCGACGGCGGATGCAGGGGGCGTCCGCCGCGGATCCGGGGAGGGACGCGAGATGACGGAGACGATGACGGGCGGTCGGCTGGACGTCGACCCGGGGATGGTCGGCGGCGCCGCCGCACTGCTGCGCGGGCTCGGGGCCGCGGGCCCCGCGCCGGGTGCGTCGGCCC
>JAEWGK010000178.1 GCA_023388385.1 Actinomycetes bacterium
GCCTGCGCCTCGTCGACGCCCGCCAGGAACGAGTCCGTGATGGCGACCGCGTACTCCGACCCGCCGCCTCCGACGATGAGCGTGGCGAAGGCCAGGTCCCCGCGGTAGCCGGTGAACCACGAGTGCGAACCGCCGGCGTATTCTGCTTCGCCGGTCTTGGCGTAGATCTCGCCACGCCCCGCGATGCCCGTGGCCGTGCCGGAGGTCACGACGGAGCGCATGAGCGTGCGCAGCTGATCGAGGGTCTCCGGGGGCAGCGGCGCGGGCTGCTCCGACACGCCGGTCTTCTCCGTCGGCATCAGGGTCGGCACCGGTGTGGAGCCGTGGGCGACGGTGGCCGAGGCCAGCGCCATCCCGAAGGGGCTGACCAGATTGTGGCCCTGGCCGTAGCCGGCGTCGATGCGCTCGGCCTCGTCCTCCCCATCCGAGATGGAGCCCGTCAGCGTGTCCAGGCCGGGGATGGAGTAGTCGACGCCAAGACCGAACTCCGCGGCCTCGTCCTTCAGCTCGCCGGGCCCGAGCTGGTGCGATATGTCCGCGAACGTCGTATTGCACGAGCAGGCGAACGCGCTGGTCAGCGTTGTGTCACCGACGCCCTGGCCGTTGTAGTTGGTCACCACGCGCGGGCCGATGGCCATCTGGCCGGGGCACGGAACGATGGAGTCCGGGTGCAGCCCCCGCCGGTCGATGCCCGCGGCGGCGGTGATGATCTTGAAGGTCGAACCCGGCGGGAACTGGCCCATGAGGGCCAGGTCGCCCTTCTCGTCCGCCTTCGCGGTCTGGGCGACGGCGAGCACCTCGCCCGTCGACGGGCGGATGGCCACCAGCATGGCCTCCTTCTCCGC
Organism: Actinomycetes bacterium; assembly: GCA_023388385.1. GTDB lineage: Bacteria > Actinomycetota > Actinomycetes > Mycobacteriales > Mycobacteriaceae > Corynebacterium. The sequence goes on from JAEWGK010000178.1 coordinate 846, forward strand.
GCGCTGGTCGACGGCGGCCTGCGCGGCCTCCTGCGTCCCCCGGTCAATGCTCACGCGCACCGCCGGGCGCACCTCCGGGTCGACGCGGTGGAGCGTCGCCAGCGCCGCCCCGTCCACGGTGGCGGCGACGACCTGCCAGCCGTCGGCGCCGGCGACGTCGTCGCCGACGAGACGCTCCACACGGGACATGATGTCGGGCGCGAAGCCCGGGTCCGGGCGGACCATCGCCGCCTCGTCGTTGACGGTGACGCCCCCGATGCCGCGGATCTGGTCCAGGACCCCGGGCGGGGTCGCCTCCGGCAGGACCACGACCGAAAACGGGCCCTTCCCGCTCGCCGCGGCCTCCGCCGTCTTCCGCGCGTCGAGGTCCGGGTAGCGGGGGTCGTCGGCCGGCAGCTCGTGCTCCAGGATGGTGGCGATGCGGTTGATCGGCTCCCGGACGTCACCCGCCGCGTCGCGGTCGAGGACCACCCGGTGCTCGACGCCCGGCTCCAGCAGAGCCGCGCCGTCGGAGCCGATCACCGAGGCCCGCGGCGCCGCGATCGCGCGCACGGCCGGATGCTGGTTCGTGCCGAGCTGCGGGTGCAGCACCGACGGCAGCCAGCGGACGACCCAGCCGGAGCCCGGATCCGCCATGTGCACCGTCGTGTCGTGCATCCACGTGCGGTCGCCGGCCAGGTGCCACGTCTGACGCACCTGCGACACCGCGCCGCCGCGCGTGACCTTCGAGGATGTGATCTCGCCCTCCAGCGACCGGGCGCCCATCGAGTCCCACGCCAGGCGCAGGTCCTTCTCCGCCTGCTCCGGCTTGTCGGTGCGGGCCGCCGCGGCCGCGAGGTCCCCTTCCGCCAGCGCCTCGTAGAAGTCCTCCAGCGTCCCCGAGCCCGTCGCCGGGCGCGGCGTGCACCCTGCCGCGGCTGCGACGAGCAGGCAGGACAGCACCACGGCGGCGAGCCGGCGCACGGGCGAGGACTGGGGCATGCCGAGCACATTAGCGCCGGACCCGACATCGCCAGGACAGGCGCGCCGCCCCGGCCCGCGCCGCCCCGTCAGCCGAACAGCCGGATGGGGTTCACGACGTCGGCGGCGATGACCAGCCCGCCGAAGATGAGCAGCACGGCGGTGAACGCCATCGTCACCGGCATGAGCTTGGCGTAGTCCGCCGGCGGTCCGGGCTGCAGCCCACGGGCGCGGCGGAGCAGGTCGCGCACCTTTTCGTACAGCACGACGGCGATGTGCCCGCCGTCCAGGGGCGGCAGCGGCACGAGGTTGAAGAAGGCGAGGAAGAAGTTGAGGTTCGCCAGCATCATGACGAACACGTTCCACAGGTCGCGCTCGGCCAGCTCACCGCCGGCGCGGGAGGCCCCGACGACGCTCATCGGGGACTCGGGGTCGCGTTCGGCGCCGAAGACGCTGGCGACGACACCGGGGACCTTCTCCGGGATGGACAGCAGGCCGTCCCACACCGCGCCGAGGACCTCGCCGGTGTAGCGGAACGTCGCGGGCACCGCCTCCAGCGGGCCGTACTGCACGGTCCGGTATTCCGGCACCTGGAAGGTCATGCCGACGACGGGCATCGGCGCCAGCGCCCCGGAGTTGGCGCGACGGTCGACCATGTCGGGGGTGACCTCGACGGTCATGGCGCGGCCGTCGCGCTCCACGCCGAGGGTGACGGGCCCGGCGCCGGAGTCACGCACCGCGGAGGTGACGTCGGCGAACGTCTCCGTCTCCTCCCCGTTCACGCTTCGGATGACGTCGCCCGGCAGGATGCCGGCGCGCTGCGCGGGGCCCTCGCCGGTGCACTCCGGCAGCGTGCCGTCGGGGTTCTGCGTCGCGGGCACGCATGACACCGACGCGACCCGCGGGGTCTCGTCGACGTCCATGTCCGGCAGCCCCCACGCCATGGCGACGACGTAGAGCAGCACGACGCCGAGGATGAGGTTCACGAACACGCCACCGGCCAGCACGATGACGCGCTGCCACCACGGGCGGCGGTACATCGCCCACGGCTCCTCGTCCGGCGTCACCGGGTCCTGGGCCGTCATGCCGGCGATGTCGCAGAAGCCGCCGAGCGGGATGGCCTTGATGCCGTACTCCGTGCGGTGCCCGCCCGCCGCCGCGTGCCGGCGGCGCCAGGACACGAGCGTCGGGCCGAAGCCGATGAAGTAGCGGCGCACGCGCATGCCGAACATGCGCGCGGCCGTCATGTGCCCCCACTCGTGCAGGGCGATGGTCACGGCGATGCCAAGCGCGAAGAGCGCCACTCCGACGATGAAATCCACCTGGCCAGGATAGCGGGGTGCCACCGGACGGAGGGCCCCGACGCCGGGACCGGGTTTTCCGGCGCGCCGTACGCGCCACCCCTGCAAACGGGGTATCATGTCCCCCGATACTCACATTCACCTGAGAATGTGCCAAGATACGGGTTAACGGGTCCGTCCGCCCCGCATCGTGTGCCGCGGGGCGGCGACGACCGGATGGACCGTGGCCGACAGGAGGAACAACGTGGCCGAGCATCAGCAGAAGGAAGAGATCTACAACGGCGTCAGCACGCTCGACGAGCCGTCGGCGAAGTGGGGCTGGCATGGCCTGTCGAAGGGCGCACTCCTGCGCACCGGCTGGATCGCCACCATCTTCATGCTCTGCATGCTGTGGGGCAACCACCACGGCAACGTCGAGAACATCTGGCTCATCGTCCTGGCCGCCGTCATGGCCATCGGCCTCCTGCTCTTCACCTTCAAGCCGCAGGGCACCCAGGCCCGCACCGTCACCGCGCGCAACAAGCCGCTGGGCCACGTCGAACCCAACTGGTGCCAGGACCAGGTCAACGGCACCGGCGCCTACGCCAACCTGACCGATTCCCAGATGCGCAGCTGGAACCGCGACCCGAAGGCCCCGACGACCGCCGTCTCGTCGCAGGGCGACGCCCCGAAGGGCGCCCTCAACTAGGTTCCCCGGGCCCTGCCTGAGCCATCACCGCGACGCCGGCGCCGCACTCCCCCCGACGGGAGCGCGGCGCCGGCGTCGTCTCATGCGCATCACGTGCGCACCCGGGC
>JAEWGK010000192.1 GCA_023388385.1 Actinomycetes bacterium
AGAACACGGCCCGCGACCTCGACGCGGTCCGCGGGCGGCTGGGCGACGAGCGCATCGGCCTCTACGGCGTCTCCTACGGCACCGACCTCATGTCGACCTACGCCACGCTGTTCCCCGAGCGGGTCTCCGGCCTGGTGCTCGACTCCTCCCTCGACCCGGCGCAGCGGTACTTCGACATCGGCCCCGCGCGCGAGCCGTGGCGTCGTCAGTCGCTGGAGGCGATGTTCGCCTGGATTGCGGAGCGCGATGCCGAATACCACCTGGGCACGACGCCGCTGCAGGTCTACCGTGCGTGGAGCGATCGGGTGAACGCGGAGGTCGGCGCCCCCGGCCAGGTCTACCCGCCGCCGGCGCAGGTCGGCGACCTGCCGGGCGCCGTGCAGGACGATGCGGACACGATCCTCCCGCTCGTCGACCGCATCGCCCCGATCGTGTGGCGCGGCAGGTCCGCCGCCGCCGCGCTGACGGGCCGCATCGCCGGACTGTCCCCGACGATGACGCTGACCTTCGGCGCGCTGTACTCGGAGTCCCAGTGGGCGACCGTCGCGGAGGCCGTCCGCGACGGTGTGCCGGAGGGCACGGGCGAGTTGCCCGAGGGCGTCACCCCCGAGGATTACCTCCGCCAGCTCGCGGCGTGGCAGGCGGTCGAACGCGCCATCATCTGCAACGACAACCGCAACGACGCCGATCCGTCCCTGCTGCCCGGTGCGGTGGTGGACCAGCTGACCGGGGGCGACATCCTCACGCTCAACGCCGACCAGATCAAGTCCGGCCAGATGTGCGTCGGCTGGCCCGCGCAGCGCGCCGCCGTCGAGCCGTCCGGCGATCGCCTCACCATCCGGCCGCTGCTGCTGCAGTTCACCAACGACTCCGCGACGACCGGCGTCGGCGGCCGCGCGATGCAGGCCGTCATGGGCGGCGATCTGCACGAGTACCCGGGCCACAACCACGGGGCCATGCTCGCGGTCAACAAGCCGGAGGGCGTCGACGCCCTCGTCGCCGCGCACTACCTGGGCGGGTAGGGCGCCGGGCGTTCCCCGCCGGGCGACGCGCTGCGGGCGGCTGCTACCCCTCGCCGCCGACGACCAGCGTGTCGCCGTTCTCCACGGACAGCGGCGCGGCGGCGGCGGGCTCACGCGACGGCCCGGAGACGACGTCGCCGGTGGCCATGTCGAAGCGCGAGCCGTGGTCCGGGCACACCATCGTCCCGTCGGCGAATTCGCTGATGCGGCCGCCCTGGTGGGGGCACCGCGCGGAGAACGCGTGGTACGTGCCCTCCTCCGGGTGCGTGACGACGTAATCCCCGACGACGAGGCCCGAACCCGTCGGGATGTCGGCGGCGGCGACCTTCTCCACGGATGCCTTCGGCGCGCAGGCGGCCAGAAGCGCGCCGGCGGCGGTGGCCGCCGTGCCGAGGAGCATGCGGCGGCGTGAGCAGATCGGGGCGACGGGCCCGGCGGGGTGGTCTGCCGGGACCTCGCCGGGGGAGGCGGGGCGGGGGCTGGGCTGGATCATGGTCCCAGGGTAGATCCGCTACCGCGCCGGGCGGGGGCCGAAGATGGCCTGGCCGACGCGGACGGTCGTGGCGCCCTCGGCGATGGCGGCCTCGAAGTCGCCGGACATGCCCATGGACAGCTCGTCGAGGGAGACGCCCTCGGGCAGCCCGGCGTCGCGGATGGCGTCGCGAAGCTCCCGGAGGCGGGCGAAGCAGCCGCGGACCGCGGCGTCGCCGGCGGCGGTGCCGTCGGAGCGCATGGCCATGGTCATCAGCCCGCGCAGGCGCAGCCGCGGCCACTCGCCGCCGTCGCCGAAGCGCCCGACGAACTCGGCGAGCTCCTCCGGTGCGGCACCGGACTTCTGCCCCTCGCCGGAGGTGTTCACCTGCACGAGCACGTCCAGATCGCGCCCCGCGGCCTCGAGGCGCCGCTGCAGGGCGGCGGCGACCTTCGGTCGGTCGAGGGCCTGGAACTCGTCGGCGAACGCCGCCAGCTGCCCGGCCTTGTTCGTCTGCAGCGGGCCGATGACGGCCCAGCGGGGTGCGGCGACGCCGGCGTCCGCGCAGAGCGCCGCCATCTCCCCGGCCTTGGCGGAGGCCTCCTGCACGCGATTCTCCGCCAGCGTCGCGCAGCCGGCGGCGGCGAGGTCCGGCCACGCCGCCATGACCACGTCGGCGGGGAAGACCTTCGACACCGGCAGCAGCCGGACGTCGCCGGGGGCGCGGCCCGCGGACCGGGCGGCGTCGGCGATGCGGTCGAGGATCCCGGCCAGGCGAGCGCGGACGTCGGAGGTGCTCATGCCCCGAGGGTAGCCGTCCGCACGGTACGGTCGTCCCATGCTGCTTGATTGGATCCGGGGTCTGCCCGCCGGGTGGCGCCGCCTGCTGCTCGGCCTGCTCGGGCTCTTCACCGTCGTGGCCGTCGCGCAGGTGGTCCACCTGGCGTTCACCTACTACATGATGGACGCCGAGGTCTTCCAGGACGCGGGCTGGGCGATGCGCCGCGGCCAGGACCTGTACTCGGAGGACTTCCCGACGCGTTCGGGCTACCGCTTCATCTACCCGCCGTTCGCGGCGCTGCTGTTCTGGCCCATGACGTGGGCGGGGCCGGTGACGTTGCAGGTGCTGTGGACGCTGTCGACCGTCGCCGCCGTCTACCTCATCCTGTTCATGGTGCTGCGCCGCCTGCGGGTTCCGCAGGCGTGGGGCTGGGCGGCGCTGCTGCTGGGCATCTCGCTGTACATCAACCCCATCGCGGCCAACATCTGCTTCGGCCAGATCAACGTGTTCCTGGCGCTGCTCATCGTCGCCGACGTGCTGGGCTTCCTGCCGCGGCGGCTGCGCGGCCTGGGCGTCGGCGTCGCCGCCGGCATCAAGATCACGCCCGCGGCCTACGCGCTGATCTTCCTGGTGCGCGGCCGCTGGGGCGACGTGGCGCGGTCGTTCGCCTGGTTCCTGGTCACGGTCGTCGTCGGCGCGATCGCCCGCCCGCAGGAGTCGCTGTACTTCTGGACGACGGAGTTCTTCGCCACCAACCGCGGCGGCGACGCCTCCTACGGGGCGAATCAGGCGCTGTCCGGCCTGCTGGCCCGCGCGGGCATCGACGGCACGGTGCTGCAGGCGCTCATCTACGTCGCGTTCGCCGCCGGCGCCGTCGCCGCCGGCGTCGCGGCGTGGAGGCTGGAGAAGGCCGGCCGCCCGGTGCTGGCGCTGACCGTCGTCGCGCTGGCGGTGTCCTCCATCAGCCCGTACGCGGTGAGCCACCACTGGTCCATCATCGTGCTGGCGCTGCCGCTGCTGCTGACGCTGCGGGCGCCGTGGGCCATCGGCCTGGGCGCGGCGCTGTGGGCGGCGGTGACGCTGTCGCCGTACGGGATCTTCACCGAAGGGGCGATGGGCCAGTCGACGCAGTGGACCGACCCCCACCCGAACCTGATCCTGGGCAACCTCCACGGCATCGTCGGACTGCTGACGTTCATCGTGCTCGCCGCGTGCGCCATCCGCGGCCGCATCCCGCGGGAGGCCTGGCGTGACGACGCCGCCCCGGCGCCGGCCGCGGCCGAACCCGCGGCCTGACGCGGCCTGCGCGTTTCGGGGGCGTAAATTCCCGCCCCCGCGGGCCGGATCGAGGGGGAAAGGTGGCGGAAACGCGGGGCGCGGCGGCGCGGTTCGCCTAGATTTGGGGGGCATAATCGCATAGCCGCCCGCAGCCGCCGCGGGAGAGGCCGGTCCGCCCGGCCGCCGTAGGGGCAACCCCTCCCCGGGACTCTCTCAGGCACCAGCACCGTGACGGCGAGGCACCTCTGGAAAGAGCGCGCGGCCCAGGCCATGCCTCCGGCATGCCCGGGGTTCCGTCGCGCCGCCGACGGGGAAAGGCGCGGACCGCCCGGCAGGGCCGCCCGCCGAAGCTCTCAGGCACCGTGACAGAGCGGGGAGACCGCGCATTCGTGCGCGGCATCGCACCCGATCCCGCCAGGCAGGAGACCCGACACATGGCCACACCGCACGACGCATTCCCCCACCGGCACATCGGCCCCGACGGCGCCGAGGCTGCCGCCATGCTGGAGAGGCTGGGCCACGGCTCGGTCTCCGAGCTCGCGGCCGCGGCGCTGCCGGAGTCCATCGCCCAGGACGGCCCCATCGGGCTGCCGCCGGCGCTGGACGAGACGCAGGTGCTGGAGGCCCTCCGCGGCTTCGCGTCCCGCAACATCCTGAAGAAGCAGTTCATCGGCGCCGGCTACTACGACACCGTCACGCCGGCCGTCATCCGCCGCAACCTGGTGGAGAACCCGGGCTGGTACACCGCGTACACGCCGTACCAGCCGGAGATCTCCCAGGGCCGCCTGGAGCTGCTGCTCAACTTCCAGACGATGGTCTCCGACCTGACGGGGCTGCCGGTCGCCGGCGCGTCCCTGCTGGACGAGGCCACGGCCGTCGCCGAGGCCGCCCAGATGATGGCCCGCGGCAACGCCCGCGCCGCGAAGAAGGGCGGCGCCGTCCTCCTCGACGCGGAGCTGCACCCCCAGACCATCGCCGTCGCCCGGGCCCGCGCCCGCGCCGCCGGCATCCCGTTGCACGTCGCCGTCATCGACGACGCGGACCCGGCAGCGGCCGTCGCCGCGGCCGTGGAGTCGGCGGGCGGCGCCGCGCTGGTCGGCGCGGTCATCGCGAACCCGACGACGGACGGCCGCGTCCGCGACGTCGCCCCGATCATCGCGGCGGTGAAGGAGGCCGGCGGCCTGGCCACGGTCGACTGCGACCCGCTGGCGCAGGTCCTGCTGGCCGCGCCGGGCGACGTCGGCGCCGACATCGCCGTCGGCTCCGCGCAGCGCTTCGGCGTCCCGCTGTTCTACGGCGGCCCGCACGCCGCGTTCATCGCCTGCACGGAGGCGCTGCAGCGCAAGCTGCCCGGCCGCCTGGTGGGCGTCTCCGTCGACGCGGACGGCGCCCCGGCGTACCGGCTGGCGTTGCAGACCCGCGAGCAGCACATCCGCCGCGACCGCGCGACGTCCAACATCTGCACCGCCCAGGCGCTGCTGGCGATGTGCGCCGGCTTGTACGCCGTGTGGCACGGCCCGGCGGGCCTGCGCGAGATTGCCTCAGCCGTGCACGGCCGGGCCCTGCGCCTGGCGTCCGCGCTGGCGGAGGCGGGCGTCGCCACGCGATCCCCGATGATCTTCGACACCGTCACGGTGGAGCTCGGCGGCGAGGAGGCGGCCGACGCCGCCATCGACGCCGCGTGCGACGCGGGCTACAACCTGCGGCGCCTGGGCGGCGGCGCGGTCGGCGTTTCCGTCGGCGAGTCCGCCACGGACGCCGACGTCGACGAGATCGCCGCCGTCCTCGCCGAGGCCGCGGGCGCCTCCGCCCCGGCCCGCGCGGAGGCCCCGTCGTCCGCCGATCCGGCCGCCGGCCCGCTGGCCGGGCTGCTGCGCGCCGACGCGATCCTGACCCACCCGATCTTCTCCTCCGTCCGCTCGGAGACGCAGATGATGCGGTACCTGCGCCGCCTCATGGACCGCGACCTGGCGCTGGACCGCACGATGATCCCGCTGGGCTCCTGCACCATGAAGCTCAACGCCGCCGCGTCGATGGAGGCCATCACGTGGCCGGGTTTCGCCGGCGTCCACCCGCACGTGCCGGACGATCAGGCGCGCGGCTGGCTGGACCTCATCGCGGACCTGGAGCGCCGCCTGGCGCTCATCACGGGCTACGACCGGGTGTCGCTGCAGCCGAACGCCGGCTCGCAGGGCGAGTTCGCGGGCCTGCTGGCCATCCGCCGCTACCACGAGTCCCGCGGCGACGCCGACCGCGACCTCATCCTCATCCCGGCCTCCGCCCACGGCACGAACGCGGCGTCGGCGGCGCTGGCGGGCCTGCGCGTCATCGCCGTCGCCAACGCGGACGACGGCTCCATCGATGTCGCCGACCTCGACGCGAAGCTGGCGGAGCACGGCGACCGCGTCGCCGGCATCATGATCACCTACCCGTCGACCCACGGCGTCTTCGAGCCGCAGGTCCGCGACGTGTGCGACAGGGTCCACGCCGCCGGCGGCCAGGTGTACATCGACGGCGCGAACCTCAACGCGCTGGTCGGCCTGGCGCAGCCGGGCGCGTTCGGCGGCGACGTCAGCCACCTCAACCTGCACAAGACCTTCACCATCCCGCACGGCGGCGGCGGCCCGGGCGTCGGCCCGGTGTGCGTGAAGGAGCACCTGGCCCCGTTCCTGCCGGGCGATGCGCGTGACGACGATCCCTCGGCCGCCGGCGGCTACGGCGCCGGCGCGGTCTCGGCCGCCCGGCACGGCTCCGCCGGCGTGCTGCCCATCTCCTGGGCGTACATCGCCGCGATGGGCGACGAGGGGCTCCTCGCCGCCTCCGAGATGGCGCTGCTGACGGCCAACTACGTCTCCCACGAGCTCGCGGACTGCTTCCCGACGCTCTACGTCGGCGAGGGCGGCCTGGTGGCCCACGAGTGCATCCTCGACCTGCGGGAGCTGACGAAGAAGTCGGGCGTCACCGCGGAGGACGTCACCAAGCGCCTCATGGACTTCGGCTTCCACGCCCCGACCCTGGCCTTCCCCGTCGCCGGCACCCTGATGACGGAGCCGACGGAGTCGGAGGACAAGGCGGAGCTCGACCGCTTCATCGAGGCGATGCGCACCATCCGCGCCGAGATCGACGAGATCGTGGAGAAGGGCATCCCGGTCGAGGAGTCGGTGCTGCGCAACGCCCCGTTCACCGTCGAGTCGGTGCTGCGCCCCGACTTCGACGAGGCCGTCGGCTGCGGCCACTTCACCCGCGAGCAGGCCGCCTTCCCGGTGCCGTCGCTGCGCCGGGACAAGTACTTCCCGCCGGTGCGCCGCATCGACAACGCCCACGGCGACCGCAACTTGGTCTGCTCGTGCCCGCCCATCGAGGCATTCGACATCACCGCCGGCGGCGCCGGCGACGAGACGGAGGACTGATCCATGACCGAGACCACCGGAACCGCCGCCGCGGGCGGGGATGACCACGCCCTGCTGCGCAGCCCGCTCCACGAGGTCCACGAGCGCCTCGGCGCCCGCTTCACGGAGTTCGGCGGCTGGGAGATGCCCCTGCGCTACGGCAGGGAGCTGGAGGAGCACGCCGCCGTCCGCACCGACGCCGGGTTGTTCGACCTGTCCCACATGGGCGAGGTCCGCGTGACGGGCCCTGGTGCCGCGGCGTTCCTCGACCACGCGCTCATCAGCCGGCTGTCGGCCATCGCCGTCGGCAAGGCGAAGTACTCGATGATCTGCGCGCCGGACGGCGGCGTCATCGACGATCTCATCACCTACCGCCTGGGGGAGGAGGAGTTCCTCGTCGTCCCCAATGCCGCGAATGCGCCGGTCGTCGTCGCGGAGCTGCGCGAGCGCGCGGAGGGCTTCGACGTGGAGCTCGCGGACGAGACCCGGGACACCGCGCTCATCGCCGTCCAGGGCCCGCGTGCGGAGGACATCGTCGCCGCCGCGGCGGACGACGCCGACGCGGACGCGATCCGCGGCGTGGCCTACTACGCCTGCGTCCCGGCGACCGTCGCCGGCGTCGCCGTGCTGGTCGCGCGCACCGGCTACACCGGCGAGGATGGCTTCGAGCTGTTCTGCCCGGCCGAGGTGGCCCCGGTCGTGTGGGATGCCGTCGCCACGGCGGCGGAGACGGAGGCGGGTGGCGCCCGCCCGGCGACGCCGTGCGGCCTGGCCTGCCGCGACACGCTGCGCCTGGAGGCCGGCATGCCGCTGTACGGCCACGAGCTCACCCGGGA
>JAEWGK010000035.1 GCA_023388385.1 Actinomycetes bacterium
GGAGCACACCACCGGCGCGGCCCTGGCATTGCGTGACGACGGGCGCCGGGCGGACGAGGAGCTGACACGCCGCTACCGCGTCCGCGCATCCCGGGCGAGCTCCGCGGAGATCGATTCGTCCGCGCTGGGCGACGGACTGCGCGCCGCGAGCGACGTCGACCTCGGGGCGCGGAGGATGACGCCCCGCAGGGCGATCGAGGCTTAGGCTCCCGCGCTCGCGCCGTCGCACGGTCCCGCGCCTGAGCACTCGTCCGGGTCGTCCTTCCCGGGCTCCGGGCCCTCCGCCTCCCCGTCCGCCCCGTCGAAGCCGAGCCGCCGGCGTTCCGCGGCGATGATCGTGCGGGCGAGATCGCCCTCGGAGACGTCCACGGCGTCCGGGGCCTCGGCCGTCTCGCTCGAGCGGGCGTAGGCGTCGAAGATCCGGCGCTTGTCGGCGAGGATCTCCAGCAGCCTCTCGTCGGCGGTCTCGTCGCCGACGAGCCTGTGGACGACGACCTGGGAGGTCTGCCCCATGCGGTGCACGCGGGCGATGGCCTGATCCTCGATGGTGGGCTTGACCTGTGGCTCGACGAGGACGACGACGCCTGCGGCCTGGATGTTCAGGCCCGTGCCGCCCGCCGTGATCTGGGACAGAAGCACCGCGCCGGCCGGTGCCCGGCCAAATTCGTCGACCATCTCCTGACGGCGGTCCGGCGGCACCGAGCCGGTCAGCACGCCGACGACGGCATCGCCGAACTCGCTCCGCAGCACCTCGAGCACGTCGAGGAAGAAGGAGAAGATCAGCACCCGGCGGCCCGCCTCCGCCGCCTCATCGACGATGCCGCGGATGCGCTCCAGCTTCGCCGGCCGCGACTCCGGGGTCGTCATCGGGGCACGGCGCATCGCCATCCAGTTGGACTGCGCCACCGCCTCGTCGTAGTGGCGCCGATCCTCGGCGGTGAGAGCCACCCAGTCGATCTGGTCGACGAGCTCCGGAAGCTCGTCGAGCACGTCGTCCTGGTTGCGGCGCAGGTACGCGGGCGCGATGGCCGCTCGGAACACCGCGGCGGGCAGCCCCTGCCGTTCGTCGTCGAGCAGGTCCGGCTGCACCATGCGCACGAGGTTGGCGAACTCGGACACCCGGTTCTCCAGTGGAGTGCCCGTGAGCAGCAGAGCGTGATCGGCCGCGCCGACGAGGGCCGCGACCGCCCGGCTCCGCTGGGCCTCCGGGTTCTTCACCATGTGGGCCTCGTCGACGATGATGAGGGACGGCGCGCCGGCGGCGGAGAAGTCGATGGTCCTGGCCCCGTCGAAGGTGCAGACGCAGATGCCGCCGAGGTCCGCCCACGCCCTCACGGCGTCGTCCTTCCCAGCCCCATGGGCGCGGTGGACCATGAGGTCGGTGAACCGGCGCGACTCCCGTATCCAGTTGACGACGACGGCGGCGGGGCACACGACGAGGATGAGCGGGGTCTCCCCGGCCGCCTCCTCGACCGCCGCGACGTGGGCCGCCGCGGCGAGGGCCTGGACGGTCTTGCCCAGGCCCATTTCGTCGCCGAGGATGACCTTGCGCTGCACGAGGGCGAACCGGGCGCCGAAGGACTGGTATCCGCGCAGGTGCAGATCTCGCAGGTGGGTCCGGTCCAGGTGGAGATCGCGGATCTTCTGGAGCGTCGACGCGTCGAGATCCACGGCGCCCTCGACCTCGCGCTGCAGCAGCGACGCGAGCAGGCCCTGGTAATGGGCCGGCCGCGACAGGTAGTCCGTCCAGGCCGCGTCGCCGAGGTCGTGGACGACGACCGGGATGAGCGACTGCGGGTGCGCGTCGGCCCAGGCGAGGTCGTCGAGAAAGCGCGACCACGCGACCCCCGCGGCATCGCCGGACAGCGCCACGGGCCATGGTTCGGGGGACGTCGTCTCCGGGACGACTGCCGCGCAGTCGAGCAGCCGGGACCGCCGGGCGCGCTCGACCTCGTCCAGATCGTCGACCTGGTCGTAGCGGTGCAGGACGCGCACCAGCTGCACGGCGGCGGACGTCGGCTCGTCGCCGATGGACGACCCCGCGTTCGATTCGGCCTCGGTCCGCAGCGTCTGTGCGGCCGCCCGCAGCCGGCGCGCCGTGCGCTCCCCGATTCCCGGGACGGTGCGCAAGACGTGCTCGGGGGTGCGCAGAACGTCGGCGACCGTCGTCACGCGCACCTGCTCCAGACCGGAGAACCGCAGGCGTTCGTCGGTGACGGTCTTCAGCGCGTCGACGGGGAGGCCGGTGAGCAGGCGTTCGGCACGCTCCCCGGCGAGGGCGCGCAGGCGGCGTTCGGCCTCCGCTCGGAGGTTCGGCTCGGAGTCGGGATCGGCGGCGAGCGTCCGTGCCCGGGCGAGCACCCGCTGGCACAGGTCGGGGTCGAGCCACGTCCATTCCACGTCGCCAAGACCGGCGCGCCGCGCCACGGCGTCCCGCACGGCCTCGAGGAGATGCGGCGGACATCCGTGGCCGCCGGGCAGGAGGGGCACGCCGGAGGTCTCCTGAATGCGCGCTGCGGAGCCCGCACGGTCCAGCAGCGCGGCGGCGTCGGCGACGGCGGCGTCGACGCCCGGGCCGTCGAGGACGGCGGCGAGCTCGGCGGCCGCGGCCTCCGCCCGGCGGGTGCGGCCCCCGCGGAACAGCCTGCCGAACAAGCCCGGGGCGGCGTCGGCGGCGACGTCGCGCAGGACGGCGATGCGGGCGGCCAGGCCTTCTGCCCGGTTCAGCGTGGCGGCCGCACCCGGGGACGACGCAGCCTCGAAACCCGCCAGGAGCCCCCGTGGCCAGGCATGCGGTGCCGGCGGGAAGAGGAGGATGCGCGCGTCGCCGAGGTCGTCGCCGTCTGGCAGATCGACGGCCGGGGGCGACCATGGCCCCGCGGTGCGGGCGGCGTCGGCGTTCAGCGCCCGGGCTCCCGCGCCGACGGCGGTGACGCGGTCCGCACGGTCCAGCAGTGCGCGGAGGGCGACGGCGTCCATGTCCGGGCGGGCCTATCAGGCCAGGCGGGCGGCGAGCGTCGCGACGGCGCCGTCGAGGGAGACCGCCTCCTGGGAGTGCGCGGCCAGGTCCTTTACCTGGACCTCGCCGGCCTCCAGCTCGCGGTCGCCGAGCACCAGGGCGAGGCGGGCGCCGGCGCGATCCGCGCCCTTCATCGCGCCCTTGAGGCCGCGGTCGCCGTAGCTCATGTCGGCGGAGACGCCGGCGGCGCGGAGTTCGTCGACGAGGCGGGCCATGCGGCGCTTGGCCTCCGGGCCCATCGCGACGCCGTAGACGTCGACGCGGCCGCCCGCGCCGAGCGCGACGCCCTCGGTCTCCAGGGCGAGGATGGACCTGTCCAGGCCGAGACCGAAGCCGATGCCGGAGAGGTCCTGGCCGCCGAGCTGCCCCATGAGGCCGTCGTAGCGCCCGCCGCCGCCGATGCCGGACTGGGCGCCGAGGCCGTCGTGGACGAACTCGAAGCAGGTCTTTGTGTAGTAGTCCAGGCCGCGGACCATGCGCGGGTTGACCACGTAGGCCACGCCCATGTCGTCGAGGAGCCCGGTGACCGTCTCGAAGTGGGTGCGGCACTCGTCGGACAGGTGATCGAGCATGACCGGGGCGTCGGCGGTCATCTCCTTGACCTCGGGGCGCTTGTCATCGAGGACGCGCAGGGGGTTGATCTCCGCGCGGTGGCGCGTCTCCTCGTCCAGGGGCAGGGCGAACAGGAAGTCCTGCAGCTTGCGGCGGTAGGCCGGGCGGCAGGTGTCGTCGCCCAGGGAGGTGATCTCCAGGCGCTGGCCCGTCAGGCCGATACCCCGGAAGCAGGCGTCGGCCAGGGCGACGACCTCCGCGTCGAGGGCCGGGTCGTCGACGCCGATCGCCTCCACGCCGAACTGCTGCAGCTGGCGGTAGCGGCCGGCCTGCGGGCGCTCGTAACGGAAGAACGGGCCGGTGTAGGACAGCTTCACGGGCAGCTGGCCGCGGTCCAGGCCGTGTTCGATGACGGCTCGCATGACGCCGGCCGTGCCCTCCGGGCGCAGCGTCACGGAGCGGTCGCCGCGGTCGGCGAAGGTGTACATCTCCTTCGACACGACGTCCGTGGACTCGCCGACGCCGCGGGCGAACAGACCGGTGTCCTCGAAGATCGGCAGCTCGATGTGCTCGTAGCCCGCGAGCCGCGCCCGGCGGGTGTACTCCGCGCGGACCGCCTCGAAGGTGCGGGAGGCCCGCGGCACGTAGTCCGGGACGCCCTTCGGGGCGGAGAACGGCTGAATCTTCTGCTTCTTCTCGGTCACCCGCCAGATATTACGTGGCTATCGCACCTGCGCGAGGAAGGGGTTGGATGCCCGCTCCCGGCCGATTGTCGACGTGGCGCCGTGGCCCGGCAGGATCGGCAGCTCGTCCTCCAGCGGCAGCACCCGGTCGCGCAGCGACGCCATCATCGCCTCCGGGTCCGCGCCGGGGAGGTCGGTGCGGCCGATGGACCCGGCGAACAGGACGTCGCCGGAGACGATGACGTCCTCGGCGCCGTCGGAGACGCGCAGCATGACGCAGCCCGGCGAATGCCCGGGGGCGTGGATGACGGAGAACACGAGCCCGCCGTACTTCACCTCGTCGCCGTCCTCGAGGTCACGGATGTCCTCCGGCGGCGTCATCTCCGTGACCCGGAACATCGCGCCCAGGCTGAGCCCCGCGCCGATCATGGGATTCTCCAGCATGAATCGGTCGTTGGAGTTGATGAGCACCGGCACATCCCACTCCTCGGCGACCTCGCCGACGTCGCGGGTGTGATCGATGTGTCCGTGGGTCAGCAGCACCGCCTCGGGGACGAGCCTGCGGGAGCCGAGCTCCTCCACCAGCCGGGCGTGGGCGCCCATGCCGGGGTCGATGATGACGCAGGGTCGCGGTGCGCCGTCGCCGGCGTCGTCGTGACCGGTGGCGACGTAGCAGTTCGTCTGCAGCGGGCCGGCGGGGAAGCCGAAAATCTCCATGTCGGTGCCTCCTGTCGTGGGATGAACGTGGGCCGGGTGGACACGCGGTCCCCGGGGCGGACGGGACCATTCATGCGCCGAACGTTTCCCCGACACCCTACCGGCCTCGGGCAACGCCGGCCGCCGCGCTCCCCCGGGGCGCGCGGCGCATGCGTCCGCCGCGTTCCCGCGGGGCGCGCCCGCATCCGGGCCCGCGCCGGGCATAATGGACCCCCGTATCCCCAGACCGCCCCGAACAACCGGAAGGCAGGCACGACGTGGCCGACACCGCCGACAACCAGCAACGGCGCAAAGACGCGATGAAGAAGCTGGAGCGCGAGCTGAACAAGCGCGAGCGCGCCGAGAAGGCCCGCCCGCTGGGAGTGGTCGCAGCGACCGTGGTCATCCTGGCCGTCATCGTCGGCGGCATCTGGTTCCTGACCACCCGCGGCGGCGACGAGGAGGACGCGACCGCGGAGGCCGCGTCCTCCGAGGCCACCACCGAACCGGATCAGCCGGCCCCGCTGGAGCCGACCCCCGTCCAGGGCGACGTCGTCCCGATGTCCCGCGAGACCCCGCTGGCCGATACGGTCACGTGCTCCTACCCGGCCGACGGCCAGGACGCCGACGTCACCCCGCCGCCGACCGAGAACATCCCGGCGAAGGGCACGGTCACCGTCACCCTGAAGACGAACAAGGGCGCGATCCCGATGACGCTGGATCGCTCCGTCTCCCCATGCGCGGTCAACGCGATCGAGCACCTGGCCAAGGAGGGCTTCTACGACGACACGGTCTGCCACCGCATCACAGGCGGCGGCCTCAACGTCCTGCAGTGCGGCGATCCGACCGGCACCGGCTCCGGCGGCCCGGGCTTCTCCTTCCCCGACGAATGGCCGGTGAAGGACTCGAAGCTGGACCCGAACACCCCGCTGGTCTACCCGGAGGGCTCCATCGCCATGGCGAACTCCGGCCCGGACACCAACGGCTCCCAGTTCTTCCTCAACTGGGCCGACGGCCAGCTGCCCCCGGC
>JAEWGK010000005.1 GCA_023388385.1 Actinomycetes bacterium
ACACCGGCAAGCTGTGCTTCGCCACCCTGCAGGAGGGCGACGGCACCCAGCTGCAGGCCATGCTGTCGCTGAAGGAGGTCGGCGAGGACCGCCTCGCGGCGTGGAAGGCCGACGTCGACCTGGGCGACTTCGTCATGGTCACCGGCCGCGTCATCAAGTCCCGCCGCGGCGAGCTGTCCGTCATGGCGACGTCGTGGGCGATGGCCTCGAAGTCCCTGCGCCCCCTGCCGGTGGCGCACAAGGAGATGAGCGAGGACACCCGCGTCCGCCACCGCTACACCGACCTCATCATGCGCCCGGCCGCCCGCCAGAACGCGCTGAACCGCATCGCGGTCATCCGCGAGCTGCGCCACGCGCTGGAGCGCCGCGGCTTCCTGGAGGTCGAGACCCCGATGCTGCAGACGCTGCACGGCGGCGCCGCGGCCCGCCCGTTCATCACCCACTCGAATGCCCTGGACATCGACCTGTACCTGCGCATTGCGCCGGAGCTGTACCTCAAGCGCTGCGTCGTCGGCGGCCTGGAGAAGGTCTTCGAGATCAACCGCAATTTCCGCAACGAGGGCATCGACTCCTCCCACTCCCCGGAGTTCGCGATGCTGGAGTACTACGAGGCCTACGGCACGTACGACGACTCCGCCCGCACCGTCCGCGAGGTCATCCAGGAGATCTGCCGCGCCGTCTTCGGTTCGGAGAAGGTGACGCTGGCCGACGGCACGGAGTACGACTTCGGCGGCGAGTGGGAGACGATGGAGATGTATCCGTCGCTCAACGAGGCGCTGGCCCGCGACTACCCGGACCAGCCGGAGGTCACCGTCGACTCCACCGTCGAGGAGCTCAGGGCCGTCGCCGCGGCCGTCGGACTCGAGGTCCCGGAGAAGGGCGGCTGGGGCCACGGCAAGCTGGTCGAGGAGCTGTGGGAGCACCTCAACGCCGACCGCCTCGGCGGCCCGGTGTTCGTCCGCGACTTCCCGGTCGAGACGTCCCCGCTGACCCGCCAGCACCGCGACAAGCCGGGCGTGACGGAGAAGTGGGACCTGTACGTCCGCGGTTTCGAGCTGGCCACCGGCTACTCCGAGCTCGTCGACCCGGTCATCCAGCGCGAGCGCTTCGAGGACCAGGCGCGCCTGGCCGCCGGCGGCGACGATGAGGCGATGGTCCTCGACGAGGACTTCCTGCAGGCCATGGAACAGGGCATGCCCCCGACCACCGGCGTCGGCATGGGCATCGACCGCCTGCTCATGGCGCTCACGGGCCTGGGCATCCGCGAGACGGTGCTCTTCCCGATCGTGAAGCCGGAGCGCGCTGAGTAGCGGTCGCCTCAGCTGCCGTGGCGGACGGCGCGGACGAGGCGGACGACGGCGAAGACGATGACGAAGAGGGCGCCGTCGACGAGGGACATCATCGCCGACGTCGGGGCGTTGATCGAGAACGCCAGCCAGAAGCCCAGCTGGGATCCGGCGACGGCCACGACGGCGGAGACCGCGATGACGCCCGCGACGGTGCGGCTGAGCAGGAGACCGGTCGCCGGCGGCACGATCATCAGCGCCACCACGAGGATGGAGCCCGCGACGTGGAACGCGGCGACGACGGTCAGGGACACCAGGAGCATGATGACCTGGTTGATGAGCGCCATCTTCACGCCCGTGACCTTCGCGAAGGCCGGGTCGAAGGTGATCGCCGACAGCGGCCGGCGGAGAACCGCCAGCACGATGCCGGTGAACAGGCCCACCGCGAGGAGGGTGTACATGTACGACGGGCCGAGGTCGTAGCCGCCGACGATGAGCCGGTCGAACGCGGCGAGGTTGAGGTCGCCGACGAGGACGGAATGCTCCGACAGGTGCGACGAGCGGAAGTTCGCGGTCAGCAGGATGACGCCGATGGCGAACAGCGGCGGGAACACGAGGCCGATGGCGGAGTCCCCGGCGAGCATGCCGGTGTCGCGCAGCCACTGGGTGCCGGCCACGACGACGACGCCGGCGATGGTCGCGCCGACGAGCAGCAGGGGCGAGTCGACCGTGCCGGTCAGCATCGCGGCGATGACGATGCCGGGCAGGACGGAATGGGCGATCGCGTCGGTGAGCATCGACTGCCGGCGCAGCACCAGGATGACGCCGGGCAGCAGGCAGACGATGGCGGTGACGCCGGCGAGCAGGGAGACGGCGACGGGGAAGCTCATCGGGTGGCCTCCGTTCCGGCGACACCCGCCCCCGCGTCGGCGGCGGCCCGATTGGCGGCCGCGACGGCGTCCGCGGTCGAGCGGCGACGGCGCAGGCCGCGGGCGATGAACCCCCTGCGGGGGGAGACGACGAGGGACACCGCGACGATGACGGTGAGGACCAGAACGATGACCGGGCCGGTCGGCAAATCCCCGAAGGACACCGATGCCCACGTCCCCAGCACCCCGCCGGCGGCGCCGAAGACGGCGGCCAGCGGCATCATCGTCGCCAGCGACCGGGTCCACTGCCGTGCGGCGGCTGCCGGGAAGACGGCGAAGGCGATGATGAGGATGAGCCCGACTGCCTTGATGCCCAGCACCACCGCGACGACGATGAGCGCCGTCTGCAGCACGGAGAACGCCCCGGTGCGCCGGGCGCCCATGGTGACGTGGGCGAGGGAGCGGTCGAACAGGAGCATCGACATCGGGCGGTGGCAGACGGCGACGATGATGACGACGGCCGCCGAGATGATGGCGAGGGTGACGTTGTCCGCGGCTGTGAGGGTCGCTGAGTTGCCGAACATGAGGGAGTCGATGCCGCCCTTGTCGGGCAGCGTCGACATCTGGATGACGTTGAGCAGTACCATGCCGCCGCCGAAGAACAGGGCGAGGGCGACCGCCATCGCGGCGTCGTCGCCGACCCGCGAGCGCTGGGCGACCCAGTTGGTCAGCAGCACCGCCAGCACCCCGGAGGCGAGCGAGCCGATGATGATGGACAGCATCGAACGTCCGTCGACGGACAGGGCGGAGGCCGCCAGGAAGGCGGTCATCACGCCGGCGACGGCGGAGTGCCCGATGACGTCGGCGAGCATCGACTGCTTGCGCAGGTACAGGTGGCAGCCGAGCATGCCGGCGGCGATGCCGATGATGACGGTGCCGACGACGGTGCGGCGGAAGGTGAATTCGGAGATGAACTCGATGAAGCTCATGCGCCGCCCCCGTCCATCAGCCCCAGGCCGTAGGCCCGGTTGACGGATTCCGGGGTGAACGCCTCCTCGAGGGGGCCCGAGGAGATGACCTCCCCGTCGATGAGCGTGACGTGGCTGCACACTTCCTGCACCGTCGACAGATCATGGTGGATGAGGACGACGGTGGCGCCGGAGTCCGCGAGCTCGGTGAGCACCTCGCGGATGACGTGGTCGGAGACGATGTCGACGCCGGCGAAGGGCTCGTCGAGGAGGTACAGCTCCGGGCGCTGGGCGAGCACCCGCGCGAGGAAGGTGCGCTTGAGCTGGCCGCCGGACAGCTCGGAAATCTGGTGGTTGCGGTGATCGTCGAGGCGCATCCGGTGGATCGCGTCGTCGACGGCCCGCCGGTCCTCCCGGCTGGGCCTGCGGAACAGGCCCAGCCGGGGGTTGAGGCCCATGCGGACGACGCCCTCGACGGTGATGGGGTAGTCGAGGTCGACGTTGGCGGTCTGCGGCATGTGCGCGATGCGCAGCCGGGCGTCCGCGAGCGATGACCCGAAGAACCGGACCGTTCCGGAGGCCCGGGGCACCAGGTCGAGTGCGGCGTTGAGCAGGGTCGACTTGCCGGCGCCGTTGGGGCCGAGCAGGCCCATCACCACTCCCGGGGGGACATCGACGTCCACGTCGCGCAGGACCGGCGGACCGCCGAAGGTGACCGTAAGGCCCCTGATGGACAGGACCGGTTCGTTCGGGGTGGTCACTTGCCCAGGGCCTCCGCCATGGTGTCGGCGTTGTACTTCATGATGCCGATGTAGGAGTCGGTCGGCGCCTCCGCGCCGAGGGAATCGGCGTACAGGGTCTTGTCGGAGACCTCGACCTTCCAGCCCTCGGCGGTGACGGCCTCCTTGAGGGAGTTGATGGCCTGCGGGTTCTGGAGGTTGTCCTGGAAGATGACCGGGATCTTGTGCTCGGCGATGAACTTGGCCAGCTCCTTGATGTCCTGCGGGGTCATCTCGGACTCGGAGGTGACGAAGTCGGTGGCCTTGATGGTCAGGCCGAACTGCTTGCCGAAGTAGTTGAAGGCGTCATGGCCGGTGACGAGGTAGCGCTGCCCCTCGGGGATCGTGTTGATCTTGTCCTGGACGTAGTCCGCGACGTCGTCGATCTCGTCCTGGTACTTCTTCGCGTTGTCGGCGTAGGTGTCCTTGTGATCCGGGTCGATCTCGCCGAGCTTGTCGGAGATGGTGCCCACGACGTGCTTCCAGTTGTCCGTGGAGTTCCAGATGTGCGGGTCGTGCAGCGGATTGCCCTCGTCGTCGGTCTCAGGCCAGGGCAGGAGGTTCTCCTCCGGCAGCTCGTCGCCGACGGCGATCTGGCGGTCGCCCTGGGAGGCCAGCTCGTCGAGCATGTGGGCCTCCATGTGCAGGCCGGTCCACACGACGAGGTCGGCCTGCTGGATGAGTTCCAGGTCCTGGGTGGTGGCCTGGTAGGTGTGCGGGTCCCCGCCCGGGCCGACCATGACGTGGACGTCCGCGTCGGGGGCGATGTTCTTCACCGCGTCGCCCAGGTATCCGGTGGTGGCGAAGACCTCGAGCTTGCCGTCGCCGCCCTTGGCGGCCGCGTCGCCGGAGGACGCGTCATCGGTCGCGCATGCGGTCAGGCCGAGGGTCAGGATGGCGGCGCCCGAGAGGAGGGCCGCGCGCCGGGTGATAGAGATGCTCACGTCAGGTGTCCTTTCCTGCACAGGTGAACGGGCGCGTCGGGGCCGGGCGGTCCCATGTGGAGGCGCGAGCCGTTCGCCGGGGGACCATAATACCAACAAGTAAGCCATACCTAATGGTGACCGGTCAGTGTGAAGTGCGATTAGCCTATATCGGGGGTGGCTGAATGGTATCGCTTTAGCGAAAGGTATTTTTCGTGCATACGAATAGTCGGGGCTTTGTCTGTGCGGGGGCACTTCAGTCGGATAGGCCTGGCCGCGTCTGGATGGTGGTGGCCACCGGAGCTGCGCCGGGGTTGGTCCGCCTGGGTGTCTGATCGGCCGGCATGATGCCTACGGCAAAACGGGGCACGCCGGAAAGGCGTACCCCGTCAGGTCAAAAGGGGTGGAACTACCAGTCGAGGTTCAGGACGCAGTAGGCGTAGCCATCATCGCTGGGGTAGCAGTGAGCACCCGCCTTGGTCACCGTGGGGTTAAGCATGTTCCCGTTGTG
>JAEWGK010000007.1 GCA_023388385.1 Actinomycetes bacterium
GGTGTGGAGCCAGGCCGGCCCGAACCTGTCCATCCAGCCCGCGGTCCTGTGGGCGCAGACCGGCATGACGCCGTCGCAGGAAGTCGTGCTCATCGGCATCGACTTCGACGGCGAGGCCGCGCTGCGCGCACTCGAGGCCGCCATGCTCACCGACGAGGAGACGATGGCGCTCCTGGCGGAACGATAGGGGCGTGGCCGGCGCCCTCAGCCGGCGAGCGCCCGGCGCATCCCGTCGGTCACGGGCCCGAGTTGCGCCTCCCGCGCCGCCGCGTCCCCCGCCGTGGCGGTGACGTGGTACAGCGCGGCGAATCCGGCGAGCGCCCACGAGACCTTCACGAGCACCACCGGGATGGTCAGCGACCCCAGCTGGATCTGCGGGGGAGTCACGCCCACCCATTGCCGGATCGTCTCATCCGGCACGCTCAGCACGCCGAGGGCGACGAATCCGGCAAAGACGATCACCGCGAGAACCGATGCCTGCGCCACGTGAATCGACGCGGCGGAGAACCGCACGTTGACGCGGACCCGCAGCCGGTGCCTCCGCTCGTCGGCGCCGAGCACCTCGCGGACGTGATCGTTGACCGTCACCATCGCCGCCACCGCCGCCAGCGACCAGAACACCAGCGCCACCGCCGCCGCGCGGAGCGCGGACCACTGCGCCGCCAGCTGCCACAGCTCAGCGTTGTAGAAGAAGAACAGGAACGCCACGAGCAGCAGCGGCAGCGTCCGCACCGAGCGCACGAGGGTGCCGGGCACCTCCCGCACCGACCGGGCGAGCACCCACCACACCAGATGCCCCCAGCCGAGGAACACGACCACGGCCACCGCGGCCGCCGGGAGCACCGACACCCAGTCGCGGTATTCGCCGGCACCCGACCCGTGCACGGTGACCGCCGAGCCGATGGACGGCGACGCGATGGCGAGCACGAGGAGCAGCCACGCCACGACGCGGCGCGGCCGGGCCGGCAGCGCGCGGATGAGGAGCCATATCATCCCCGTCATCGCCACCGCGCCTGCCACGACGGCGAGGAATGGAAAAACGAGTGAGTCGAGGACCACACCGTCATCGAGCGAGGACAGGAGCGCGTCGAACTCCTCCTCCGACACCGCCCGCATGAACACGGTGCGGCTGAAGACGACGTAGGCCACGAGCGCCCATGCGGGGGCGCAACGCTCGGCGAGGTTCCGCGCACGCACGCGGGCGGGGACGGCGGCGGGGAGCCCGGCGTCCCAGGCGGCGGAATCGACGGGAACGTCGTCATCCGGGCGGGGTGCGTTCACGACGCCCACAGTAGCGCGCGGCCCCCCGGCGTCCGCGCGCCGCACCCGCCCGCGTCGTCGCCGCAGCCGCATCCGATCTCGCAT
Organism: Actinomycetes bacterium; assembly: GCA_023388385.1. Lineage (GTDB taxonomy): Bacteria > Actinomycetota > Actinomycetes > Mycobacteriales > Mycobacteriaceae > Corynebacterium. The sequence continues at coordinate 1,366 of JAEWGK010000007.1, forward strand.
AGCCCCGTTCCCGCCCTTCCGGGGCGCTACGACGAGGTCCCCGCTCCCCCTCGGCCGCGCTCCCATGCCCGCCACAGCTCGGCATAGCGGCCGCCGGCGCGGACGAGGTCGGCGTGCGGGCCGCACTCGATGATGCGGCCGTCCTCCATGACGGCGACGCGGTCGGCTGCCGCGGCCTGGTCCAGGCGATGGGCGACGATGAGGGCGGTGCGGCCCTCGATGACCTTCAGGGCGGCCTCGCCGAGCTCGCCGGCGCCGGCCGACCCGGCTTCGGCGGTGGCCTCGTCCAGCACGACGACCGGGGGATCGGCGAGGACCAGGCGGGCCAGCGCCACCTGCTGGGCGGCGACGGGGTCCAGCCTCATGCCGCCGTGGCCGACGAGCGTGTCCAGCCCGTCGGGCAGGCGGTCGACCCAATCGGCGCCGACGGAGGCGAGGGCGGCGAGGATCTCGTCGTCACGCACCTGCCCGCGCACGCCGGCGTCCACGCCGAGGACGAGGTCCTCGCGCAGAGTGCCCTCGAAGACGTGGACCTCCTGGGTGACCAGTGCGACGATGCGGCCGCGGGCGGTCTCCGCGTCGGCGGTCATGTCGTGGCCGCAGACCCGCACGGTGCCGGTCGTCGCGGGCCGCAGTCCGGCGACGATGGCGGCGAGCGTCGACTTGCCGGCCCCGGAGGAGCCGACGAGCGCCACGGTCTCCCCCGGCGCGATGATCAGGTCGACGTCGCGGACGGCGGGGCGGGCGTCCGGACGGCCGCCGTAGCTGAAGCCGACGCCGGAGAGCTCCACGCCGCGGCCTGACTCGGGTTCGGCGGCGCCGTGCGGCGCGGGGCGCTCACGAAGCACTCCGACGATGCGGGTCAGCGAGGTCGCGCCGGACTGGGCGACGTCGAGGACCATGACCATGCGCGTCAGCGGACTGAACAGGCGCATGAACAGCAGCATGGCCGCGGTGGCGCCGCCGACGGTGACGTGCCCGGCGCGCACCAGGTGGAACCCCAGCACCAGCGTGACGGCGGTGCCGAGGAACTCCGCGAGGTGCATGCGCATCATGGTCATGTTGTGCGTGATGCGGGCGTCGACGGTGTGGCGGACGGTCTGCCAGCTCCAGCGGGAGATGCCGGCGCGACGCCGCCCCTCCAGGCGAAAGGCGCGGACGGCGGGACGGCCGTGGATGGTCGACAGCATGACGCGGGCGCGTTCGGCCATCGCGGCGCGCTCGGCGGCGTAGACCGGCGGGGCGACGCGCAGGTAGGTGCGCACGGCCAGCCAGTGCACCGGCAGCACGACGAGAAACGCGAGCATGAAGCGCCAGTCCACCGAGCCGACGCCCGCGATGGACACGAGCACGGTGAACACCGCCCCCGCGGCGACGGGCAGGGTCTGGGTGACGGCGGTCGAGACCTGGGCGACGTCGTCGGTGGCGCGCGAGACGACGTCGCCGGCCCCGGCGCGCTCGACGCGTTGGACGGGCAGACGCAGGACGGTGGAGACCATGTCCTCGCGCAGGTCCGCGATGGCGCGCTCGGCCAGGCCCGCCAGCAGCCGGAAGCCGAGGCCGGACAGCAGGCCCGCGCACGCGGCGGCCAGCGCCATCAGGCCGGCCAGGCGCGCGACATCGCCGATGCCGCCATCGGCCAGCACGACGTCGACGATGCGGCCCATGAGTTTGGGCACCATGATGCCCGCCCACGCCGCTCCGACGAGGACGGCCAGCGCGACGGCGAGACGCCCCCGGTGGTGGCGCGTCAGCTGCCCGAGGTGCGCCATCGTCTCGCGGAAGCCGGCGACCGGGAAGCGGTCGGCGGCGGCCTCGGCGGTGCGGGTGTCGCCTTCGAAGGTCGGGCGCAGCAGGCGGCCGAGCGCGCTGCCGCGGAACCCGCCGGCCCCTCCGGTCGAACACCTGCTCATCGCGTCACCTCCATCCGGGAAGCCCAGGCAGGGGCGTTCGTCAGCACGATGGTCGTGCGGCCCGCGCGGTGCTTTGCGACACCGTCCGCGACCGCCTGCTCCGTCACCGAGTCCACGGCGGTGGTCGGGTCGGCGAGGACGAGGACGGGCGGGTCGGCGAGCAGCGCCCGGGCCAGGGCGATGCGCTGCCGCTGGCCGCCGGACAGCAGGACGCCGGCGTCGCCGATGCGGGATTCAAGCCCGTCGGGCAGGACGCGGATCACGTCGGCGCACCCGGCGGCGGCCAGCGCGGCGTCGAGCCGATCCGCGGGCGCGTCCGGCGCCACGGCCAGGAGGTTTTCCCGGACCGTGCCGTCGAAGAGATCCGCGGTGTGCGGGGCGACGACGAGCCGCGCCAGCACGTCGTCCAGGTTCGCGTCGTGCAGGTCGGCGCCGGCCAGTGCGTAGCGGCCCGGCTCCGGGCGCTCCGCGATGGTCAGCGCGTCGCAGATGGCGGCGGTGCGGGCGGCGTCGCAGGCGATGACGCGGTGTGCGCCGGCGGGGACCTCGATGCCGTCGACGACGACGGACTCCCCCGGCGGCGGCACGGGCCCGGCGGCGTCGACGGCGTAGTCCTCCCGCAGCAGCGACAGCACGCGCTCGGCGGAGGCCTGGGAGGTCGCCCACAGGGAGGAGGCGTTCTTCCCCAGGCCCGTCATCGGGTCGATGATGAACTGCGCCAGGCCGATGACGGTGATGAGCTCGCCGATGGTCAGATGCTCCCCGACCGCCGCGACGCCCGCGCCGGCCGCGACGACGGTGACGAACACCCCGCCGAGGACCTCCACCGACCCGATGAGCCGGGCCTCCGCCCCGATGGCGTCGACGGTGGCGTCGAGCGCCTCCCGGGAGCGGCGGCGGTAGCGGCCGACGGCGTTGCGGCGGGCGCCGAGGCCCGCCAGCGTCCGGAACCCGGAGACGAGGTCCGACGC
>JAEWGK010000177.1 GCA_023388385.1 Actinomycetes bacterium
CGCGACGGCTGGGCCCGGCGCGGCCTGGTGCGCGACGACAGGATCGCCGGGGCCCGCCCCGCCGCGCCCCCTCGACGGGGGCGGGTGCGCCGGCCCCGGTATGATCGCCGTCCGTGACCGACGACAACGACCTCACCAGGGACACGTCCGACACCGAATCCGCCGGCGCCGCACCGGGGGCCGGGGAGAGCCTCGCCGACAGGCAGGCCGCGACGGCCGCCGCGAACGCGGAGGCCATCTCCCGGTACGACGACTCGCGGCGGCCCCTGGCCGCGGCGGCGAAGACGGGGGCGCTGGCCCTCGTCGCCGTCATCGCCCTCTCGCTCCTCGCCTGGGGCGGAAAGTCCGGCATGCCGGGCGTGTGGGGTGTGCTGGTCGGCGGCGCCATCGGCGGTGGTTTCGTGCTCGTCACCGTCCTGCTCGTGTGGGCCACCGCCAAGACCACCCCGGCTGTCACCGGCGCCGTGGTCATGGGCGGGTGGTTGCTGAAGATCGTCGTGCTCATCGTGATCCTGGCGACCATCGACGGCATGTCCTTCTACGACCGCACGGCCCTCTTCGTCACTGTCCTGCTGGCGATGGCCGTCACCCTCGGGGCCGAAATGTGGGGAATGTCCCGGGAGAACCTCACCTACTACGGATCGCGCTGATCCATGCCGCGGGGGCAGTGCCCCGCCGCCGGCCTGCGGGGGCCCCGGGTGGGTGGGAGCATCACGAAACTGTTATCCTGAGCGATGGGTAAGACGGCCTGAGCCGGACACCCCGCCGCCCATGCCAGCCGCCCGTCGGCGATGGGGTCGGGATGTGTCCGGAGGGCCCCGGAACGGACTCCCAGGAGACCGCCCGGGGGAGGGTCGGCGAGCCCCGTGAGCCCCGGACGGATGTGCGAAGGAATCCCCGGAGTCCCACGTTAAACGCCATCCCTCGCACCGCTTGACCCTGTTCTTGCGGCCCAAACACGGGAGAGAACGCTGAGCGTTACAACACTTGCCCAGATGAAGGGTGAATTCCACGCCCCCACCTTGGAGCACGAGTATTTCCCGGGTGAGTACGAGGGCCAGTTCATCCTTGGAAACATCGGTGACTGGTACGCGCTGGACCGCCTGATGTTCGTCCGTCTGCTCATGGCGGTCATCGTCGGCGTGTTCTTCCTCATCGCCATGAGGCGGCCGAAGCTGGTGCCGTCGGGCCTGCAGAACGTCGCGGAGTATTTCCTGGACTTCGTCCGCATCCACATCGCGGAGGACATCCTGGGCAAGAAGGAGGGGCGCCGGTTCCTGCCGGTGATCACCACCATCTTCTTCCTGGTGTTCGCGATGAACCTTGCGGCCGTGATCCCGCTTCTCAACATCTCGCCGAACGCGCGCGTCGGTATGCCGTTCATTCTCGCGATCCTCGCGTACATCACCATGATTTACGCGGGCGCGAAGAAGTACGGGTTCTTCCGTTACGTGAAGTCCTCCGTCGTCATCCCGAACCTGCCGCCGGCGCTCCACATCATCGTGGTGCCGATCGAGATCTTCTCCACGTTCGTCCTGCGCCCCGCCACCCTCACCATCCGTCTGATGGCCAATATGCTGGCGGGCCACATGGTCCTCGTCCTGCTGTTCGGCGCGACCAACTTCTTCTTCTGGCAGCTGAACGGCTGGACGGCCTTCAGCGGACTGACCCTGATCGCCTCCGTCCTGTTCACGCTGTTCGAGCTGCTGGTCATCTTCCTGCAGGCGTACATCTTCGCCCTGCTGACCGCGGTCTACATCGAGCTGTCGCTGCACGCGGACGAGCACTAGTCACCCGGCCCCGGCCCAAGCCGGGGGCTGAGAACCCCAACTGAATACACGACCCCACTTCCACGCCCCGGGTGCCCTGACTTCGACACCTTCACCCGGGACACCTCAGAAAGGGAACGGTTCACCATGAACGACGTCATCAACCTCGCCCAGGATACTGTCCAGGCCGTCGACACCACCGGTGGCCTGAAGACCATCGGCTACGGCATCTCGACCCTGGGCCCCGGTCTGGGCATCGGCATCGTCGCCGGCAAGACCGTCGAGAGCATGGCGCGCCAGCCGGAGATGGCCGGTCAGCTCCGCACCACGATGTTCCTGGGCATCGCCTTCACCGAGGCCCTCGCCCTCATCGGCCTGGTCGCCGGCTTCATCTTCTAAGTCCGGACCAGACGCGGAGAACACTGAACCATGACTGATTTCACCTTCCTGGCGGAAGGGGAGCTGCCGCTGGAGAACCGGCTCGGCCCCCTGCTGCCGATGAACTACGACATCGTCTGGTCCATTGTCCCGCTCGTTGTGATCCTGGTGATCTTCTGGAAGGCGGTCCTTCCGAAGTTCCAGGAGGTCCTGACCGAGCGGGAGGACCGGATTGAGGGCGGCATCGAGCGCGCCGAGGCTGCGCAGAACGAGGCCAAGGCCGCACTCGAGAAGTACAACAGCCAGCTCGCCGAGGCCCGCACCGAAGCCGCGAAGATTCGCGACGAGGCCCGCGTCCAGGGCCAGAAGATCATCGCCGACGCGACGGCGAAGGCGAACGACGAGCAGGCCCGCATCATCGAGGCGGGCGAGAAGCAGCTGATGGCCCAGCGCGAGCAGATCGTCGCCGATCTGCGCAAGGAGATGGGCCAGAACTCGATCAACCTCGCCGAGCGCCTGCTCGGTGAGGAGCTGTCGGACAACGTCAAGAAGTCCGGCACGATCGACAGCTTCCTCGGCTCCCTCGATTCTGTGGCCCCGACCGGAAAGTAGGCGACATGCACGCAGCTAGCCGCGAATCCCTGGAGAAGCTCCGCACGGAGCTGGACTCCCGCTTCGGCGGGTCCGGCGATTCCGTCGCGGCCGCGGCCCAGATCGGTTCCGAGCTTTTCGACGTCGTCGAGGTCCTCGACTCCGACCGCGGCCTGCGTGTCGCCGTCGCCGATGCCGCGACGCCGGCCGAGCAGCGCGCCGGAATCCTCCGGACCCTGCTCGAGGGCAAGGTCGCGCCGGAGACCGTCGAGGTCGCCGCCGGCGCCGCAGCGCAGGACTGGTCCAACACGCGGGAGTTCCGCGCCGGCCTGGTCGACCTGGGCCGCCGGGCGCTGCTCCGCTCGGCCGAGGGCCAGGGCCAGCTTGAGACGGTGGAGGACGAGCTGTTCCGGCTCGGCCGCATCCTCGCCGACGAAGGGCAGCTGGAGCAGCTGCTGGCCGACAAGGCCGCAACCCCCGAAGCCAAGCGCGGTCTCCTGGCCAGCGTGCTGTACGGCAAGGTCACGTCCGTGACCGAGGCCCTGGCACTGCAGGCCGTCGGCCGCCCCGACACCCGCCCCGCGGACGACGTCGACGCCCTATCCCGGCTGGCCGCCAGCCTCCGGAACCGGACCGTCGCCCGAGTGACCAGCGCCGCGCCCCTCACCGGGGAGCAGGAGCGCACGCTCGCGGACAAGCTCGCCCGTGTCTACGGAAGCGAGATGTCCGTCCACACGGAGATCGATGAGTCGATCATGGGCGGACTGGTCATCCGGGTCGGCGACGAGGTCATCGACGGCAGCCTCTCGACGAAGCTCGAGAAGCTGCGCGTCGGCCTCGGCTGACGGATGGTTTCACGAAGTATCACTGGAAGAGAATCAACCGAGAGCAGGAAGAACATGGCGGAGCTGACGATCTCCTCCGACGAGATCCGTAGCGCGATTGCGAATTACACCTCGAGCTACTCCCCGGAGGCCTCCCGCGAGGAGGTCGGCGTGGTCATCAGCGCGGCTGATGGCATCGCGCAGGTTTCGGGTATGCCGTCGGTCATGACCAACGAGTTGCTCGAGTTCCCGGGCGGCGTCATCGGCGTCGCGCAGAACCTCGACACCGACAGGATCGGCGTCGTGGTGCTGGGCAACTTCGAGTCCCTCGCCGAGGGCGACGAGGTCAAGCGGACGGGCGAGGTCCTGTCCATCCCGGTCGGGGACGAGTTCCTCGGCCGAGTCATCAACCCCCTGGGCCAGCCGATCGACGGCCTGGGCGACATCAAGGCCGACGAGGACCGGGTCCTCGAGCTTCAGGCCCCCACCGTGCTGCAGCGCCAGCCGGTCGAGGAGCCGATGCAGACCGGCATCAAGGCCATCGACGCGATGACCCCGATTGGCCGCGGTCAGCGACAGCTGATCATCGGCGACCGCAAGACGGGTAAGACCGCGGTGTGCCTGGACACGATCCTGAACCAGAAGGCGAACTGGGAGTCCGGCGACGAGACAAAGCAGGTGCGCTGCATCTACGTCGCCATCGGCCAGAAGGGCTCGACCATCGCCGGCGTCCGCGCCACCCTGGAGGAGCACGGCGCGCTGGAGTACACCACCATCGTGGCGGCCCCGGCCTCCGACTCCGCCGGCTTCAAGTGGCTCGCGCCGTTCGCCGGCGCCGCCCTGGGCCAGCACTGGATGTACCAGGGCAAGCACGTTCTGGTCATCTACGATGACCTGACCAAGCAGGCCGAGGCGTACCGCGCCATCTCCCTGCTGCTGCGCCGCCCGCCGGGACGCGAGGCCTACCCGGGCGACGTGTTCTACCTGCACTCCCGCCTGCTGGAGCGCGCGGCCAAGCTGTCCGACGACATGGGCGCCGGTTCGCTGACCGCCCTGCCGATCATCGAGACCAAGGCGAACGACGTCTCGGCCTTCATCCCGACCAACGTCATCTCCATCACCGACGGCCAGGTCTTCCTGGAGTCCGACCTGTTCAACCAGGGCGTCCGCCCGGCCATCAACGTCGGCATCTCGGTGTCCCGCGTCGGTGGCGCGGCCCAGACCAAGGGCATGAAGAAGGTGTCCGGCAACCTGCGTCTGGACCTCGCCGCCTACCGTGACCTCGAGGCCTTCGCGATGTTCGCCTCCGACCTGGACGACGCCTCCAAGCGCCAGCTGGAGCGCGGCCAGCGCCTGGTCGAGCTGCTGAAGCAGAAGGAGAACAACCCGCAGCCCGTCGAGGATCAGATGACCTCCATCTACCTCGCCGGCGAGGGCAAGTTCGACGACGTCCCGGTCGAGGACGTCCGCCGCTTCGAGGCCGAGCTGCTCGAGTACCTGCACGAGAACAACAAGGCCGTGTTCGACCAGATCGAGGGTGGCACGCCGTTCTCCGACGAGTCCAAGTCCGCCATCGAGGCCGGCACGGACGAGTTCAAGAAGTCCTTCCGGCCGTCCGAGGGCGGCACGCTGGCCACCACCGAGGCGCCGGCCGAGCCCATTGCGGACAAGGACGTCAAGAGGGAGCAGATCACGGTCTCCCGCAAGTCCGCCCAGAAGTAGGGCGGGACATGCACGCAGAGACCGCAATCGGAAAAGAAGGGAGGCGTTAGGCAATGGCGAATCTTCGTGAACTGAGGGCCCGCATCAAGTCGGTCAACTCGACCAAGAAGATCACCAAGGCTCAGGAGCTGATCGCGACGTCGCGCATCACCAAGGCGCAGCGACGCGTGGCCGACTCCCAGCCGTACGCCGACGAGATCGAGCACGTCATCGGGCGTCTCGCCTCGGCATCCTCGCTCGACCACCCGATGCTCCACGAGCGGGAGGACGCCAAGCGCGCCGCCGTCCTGGTCGTCACCAGCGACCGCGGCATGTGCGGCGGCTACAACACCAACGTCCTCAAGAAGGCCGCCGAGCTCCGCGCCAAGCTGGAGTCCGACGGCTACGAGGTCGCCCTGTACGTGACGGGCAAGAAGGGCATCGACTACTACGATTTCCGCGACGTCCCGATTTCGGGCACCTGGGAGGGCTTCTCCCAGGACCCGGACTACTCGCTGACGCATGACGTCCGCCGCCACCTCATCGACGGTTTCGTCGCCGGCTCCGGCGGCACCGCGAAGTGGCGTGAGGGCCTGCGCGGCGTGGCCGAGGGCGAGGGCATCGAGGGCTTCGACACCGTCCACATCGTGTACACGCGGTTCGTGTCGATGCTCTCCCAGGAGCCCATCGCGCACCGAATGCTGCCCATCGACCCCGTCATCGAGGATGACGGCATCGAGCTGGGCGAGGACATGCTCACGGACGGCGGTGACGACCTCCAGCCGGACTACGAGTTCGAGCCGGACGCCGACACCCTGCTCGCGGAGCTCCTCCCGCAGTACGTGTCCAAGCGCATCTTCTCCGCGATGCTCGAGTCCGCGGCCTCGGAATCGGCCGCGCGGCGCAACGCGATGAAGTCTGCGACGGACAACGCCACGGAGCTGGTGAAGGACCTCTCCAGGGTCGCCAACCAGGCCCGCCAGGCCCAGATCACCCAGGAAATCACAGAGATCGTCGGTGGCGCCGGTGCGCTCGACGACAGCGGAGAAAGTGACTAGATATGAGCACAGCTCTCAAGGAGCAGAACACGACGACCGGCCGCGGCCGCGTCTCCCGTGTCATCGGTGCCGTCGTCGACGTGGAGTTCCCGCGTAACGAGCTTCCGGCACTGTACAACGCCCTCACCGTTGAGGTTGACCTCGAGTCGGTGGCCAAGACCATCGTCCTCGAGACCGCCCAGCACCTGGGCGACAACATGGTCCGCACCATCGCGATGGCGCCGACCGACGGCCTGGTCCGCGGCAAGGAGGTCGTGGACACCGGCAAGCCGATCTCGGTTCCGGTTGGCGACGTCGTCAAGGGCCACGTCTTCAACGCGCTGGGCGACTGCCTGGACGACCCGTCGGTCGGCCAGGACGGCGAGCGCTGGGGCATCCACCGCGAGCCCCCGGCCTTCGATCAGCTGGAGGGCAAGACCGAGATCCTGGAGACGGGCATCAAGGTCATCGACCTGCTGACCCCGTACGTCAAGGGCGGCAAGATCGGCCTGTTCGGCGGCGCCGGCGTCGGCAAGACGGTCCTCATCCAGGAGATGATCACCCGTATCGCGCGTGAGTTCTCCGGCACGTCCGTGTTCGCCGGCGTCGGCGAGCGCACCCGTGAGGGCACGGACCTCTTCCTCGAGATGGAGGAGATGGGCGTTCTCCAGGACACGGCCCTCGTGTTCGGCCAGATGGACGAGCCGCCGGGAGTCCGTATGCGCGTCGCCCTGTCGGGCCTGACCATGGCGGAGTACTTCCGTGACGTGCAGCACCAGGACGTGCTGCTCTTCATCGACAACATCTTCCGCTTCACCCAGGCCGGCTCCGAGGTCTCGACCCTGCTGGGCCGCATGCCGTCCGCCGTCGGCTACCAGCCGACGCTGGCCGACGAGATGGGCGTCCTGCAGGAGCGCATCACCTCCACCAAGGGCCGTTCGATTACGTCGCTGCAGGCCGTGTACGTCCCGGCCGACGACTACACCGACCCGGCCCCGGCGACGACCTTCGCCCACCTGGACGCGACCACGGAGCTCTCCCGCTCCATCGCCTCCAAGGGCATCTACCCGGCCGTCGACCCGCTGACCTCGACCTCCCGCATCCTGGAGCCGTCGATCGTCGGTGAGGAGCACTACCGCGTCGCCCAGACGGTGATCAACATCCTGCAGAAGAACAAGGAGCTGCAGGACATCATCGCCATCCTGGGCATGGACGAGCTGTCCGAGGAGGACAAGGTCACCGTCCAGCGTGCGCGCCGCATCCAGCGCTTCCTCGGCCAGAACTTCTTCGTCGCGGAGAAGTTCACCGGCCTGAAGGGCTCCTACGTGCCGCTGAAGGACACCATCGAGGCGTTCGACCGCATCTGCAGGGGCGACTTCGACAACTACCCGGAGATGGCCTTCGACGGTCTCGGCGGCCTCGACGACGTCGAGAAGAAGTACGCCGACATGCAGAAGAAGTAAGGGGCGAACCTCATGGCTGACATCACCACTGAGCTGGTGGCCGTCGAGCGGAAGCTCTGGGAGGGCAAGGCCTCCCTGGTCTCCGCGCAGACCACCGAGGGTGAGATCGGCGTGCTGCCCGGCCACCAGCCGTTCCTCGGCCAGCTGGTCGAGAACGGCACGGTGACCATCAAGACGACCGACGGCGATGTCCTCGTCGCGGCCGTCCAGGGCGGGTTCCTCTCCGTGTCGCGCACGAAGGTGACGGTCCTCGCGGACCGTGCCGTCTGGGCGGACGAGGTGGACGAATCCGCGGCGAAGGCGCTGCTGGATTCCGGCGACGACGCGCTCGTCGCCCAGGGCCAGTCGGAGCTCCGCGCCAAGGAGCGCGCCTCCCAGCGCTAGCTGGCACGTCGCGGCCGCACGCCGCACCCCGCCGCATCCGCGGCCGGCGAAAGCCCCGGTCCCTCGCCTGAGGGGCCGGGGCTTCGGCGTCCCCGGGGGCGGGGGCGTTATCCGCCCAAGCTCGCCAGGTCCCCACGGGGAGACGCCCGCGGCGCGCGCTTTCCCGGTGACGACGGCGTACGCTAATCTGATTCTCACCTGTTTTTCATGGACGTGACGGCTAGCCCCCGCGCCGGACACCCATCCGGTGCACC